>NZ_JAUSPQ010000001.1 GCF_030655665.1 Methanocorpusculum sp.
CTGGCGATCAGGGCGTTTATACGCATGGAATGGATCAGGGTCATGAAGAATATGTCGTTCTTTGAGCAAAAGATGAGTACGGGCAGAAGGGCAGTCTATATGAAAATGAACGAGTTAGACAAGGAACTGCGATTCTTCTAAGTTTTATGGGGAAAGAACACCGCGTAAGTCCTATTTTAATCAAACCAAATTAACAGGGGATTCATTTGACAAACCACAAATGAAACCACTCCTGCAAGCCACAGTATTGAATATCTCCCGCACACAAATACTATTCAGTATTTATCGGAGACTCTTATGACAGATACAAATGAGAAAACAGGGAAAGGCACTGTTGTCCTCGCCTTTTCCGGAGGTCTTGACACCTCAATTTGTGTTCCTATTTTGAAGAACATGTACGGATACGACCGTGTGATCACGGTCGCGGCAGATGTTGGTCAGCCCGAAAGCGAAGTCAAGATGGCGACCGACAAAGGAAATCTCATCGCTGACAAGCATTACACCGTTAATCTTAAGGATGCATTTGTCAAAAACCATGTCTTCCCGGCAATCAAGGCAAACGCGCTTTACGAAGGATATCCGATGGGAACATCCCTCGCCCGTCCGATCATCGCCGAAGAGATCGTAAAGATCGCAAAAAAGGAGAATGCGGCTGCAATCGGACACGGATGCACGGGAAAAGGAAACGATCAGCTCAGATTCGATTACATCTTCCGCATGCATGGATTTGACATCGTTGCTCCAATGCGTGAACACAATATGACCCGTGAATGGGAAATCGATTACGCAGAACAGAACAATATCCCGATCCCGGTAAAAAAGTCCACACCATGGAGTGTTGATGAAAACATCTGGTCCCGCAGCATCGAAGGCGGCCGCCTTGAAGAACCTGATTACCACCCGCCTGAGGAGATTTATCACTGGACAGTAGCGTTGAAAGATGCGCCAAACGAACCGGAGGTCATCACCATCGGATTTGAAAACGGTGTGCCGACATCACTGAACGGCAAAAAGATGAACGGCGTCGAGCTGATCGTTAGCCTCAACAAGCTTGCCGGAAAACACAGTGTCGGCAGAAACGATATGGTCGAGGACCGTGTTCTCGGTTTGAAAGCCAGAGAGAACTACGAACACCCGGCAGCCACCGTTCTGATCACAGCACACAAAGATCTCGAGAAACTGACCCTCTCCAGAGCAGAACTGAAGTTCAAGAACATGGTTGATGATCAGTGGGCAGAGCTCGCTTACATGGGACTTATCCATGAACCGCTCTATCATGACCTGAATGCATTCATCGACAAGACCCAGGAACGGGTTACCGGAACCGTAGATATCCAGCTCTATAAAGGCGGTCTTCACATCTTGGGCAGAACCTCACCGAATGCGATCTACTCTATGGATATGGTCTCCTTCGATTCAACAACCATCGATCAGCGTGATGCGATAGGCTACTCAAAATATTTCGGTATCCAGGGCAGAATGCTCTGGCAGCTCCAGAATAAGTAACATACAATGAATAAAGACGACGTCTGCGTGCTGATCCCAACGCTCAATGAAAAAACAACGATCGGCCCACTCATTGAGGAACTGCAAAGTCTCGGCTACAGAAATATCCTGATCGTCGACGGTCACTCTTCAGATGGAACACCTGAAATTGCATCCAAGCTTGGTGCCAGGGTTATGACCCAAAACGGCAAAGGAAAAGGTGCTGCGATGATCGAAGCTTTCAGGCAGATCACCGAGCCCTATATTCTGATGATGGACGGGGACGGGACTAACCCCCCCGAATACGCCGATCAGATGCTCGAACCGCTCATGTCAGGACGGGCAGACCATGTAATTGGTGATCGCCTCGGCAGTTCTGAACAAGGAGCACTCACCCGTTTGAACCATCTTGGAAACACAGTAATGAACAAGTTTTTCAAATGGGCACACGGGGTCTATATGACCGATATTCTTTCGGGATATCGGGCATTCACCAGAGAATCAATTGAAAAGATGAATCTCTCCGAGGCAGGATTTGAAATTGAAACTGAGATCAGCTCAGCAGTAGTTCATCATAATCTCAGATTTGAAGTCGTCCCAACGTATTACAAGAAGCGCCCCGGATCACCCACGAAACTGAATCCATTCCGTGACGGATACAAAATCATCAGGGCCATAAACAGATACGGGAAGATGAACAATCCATTGTTCCATTTCAGCGTTCTTGGAATACTCCTGGGTCTCGCGGGTTTTATCACCGGCATCTATGTTCTTATCGATTGGTTTAAGGGAATCGAACATCTGCCGATGACCATTCTGACAATGCTCTTGATTGTAACAGGTATTTTGACATTTATGATCGGACTTATCAGTGACATGATCCTCGCCTACCACCGAGAACAGATCATGGAAATGGAACAGATTCGGGCTGATCTTAAAGAGCTGAAAAAAAAGTAAAATAAAAAAAATAGTACTTTTTAGCTGGTTGTTAAGTAACCAACCATTTTGATATCTATTGTGTCGGTACCATACTGCAGAGTCAGGCTGTCATCAGTTTTCGCAGTAACAACACATACACGATATGCTTTTGCTGCTTCGCCATCTTCGTTGGTATATTCTACCGTAATAAATACCCTATCATCAACTTTCATATCATCAAATACCAGACCAGAAGTCTCAGCTTCTTCCTTAGTTAACTGATACGCTAGATTAGACCCGGACCCGGCAACAGTCTTACTTTCCCCAGGTATAAGACCAATAACTCCGGATGATATCTGATTAAACTCTGTTGCATAGATTACAAATGGGTAATCATATCCTTCAATGGATACGTAAAGAGATTGATTCACTTCTGATCCTGCATTAAATCCCATAGCATTCTCGAATACTGCGGAACCACCAATATTCATGGTGTAATTAACATAAACGGGATTTCCTGCAACAACTGCACCTGTACCAGTTGTACCGTCACCGTTGATGAGATTACCAAAAGCATTCGGCAAACCACTAAAGGATACTATGCACATGAACACTATCAGGACACAAAAGCCGATAACGCCGACCTGCGTCCAGTTTATTTTCTTCTTCGGACCTTTATCCTCAGATTTGGACTTCGTCTGTACTGCCATTTAGCTATAATATGAAGATGTAATATCATAAACATCTTCTCTTCCGATACGTATTTTTGCTTTGAAAAACTATATATATTATTGTGACTTACTATTAGTAAATAACATTGGATGATGAAATAACAGAAGGTACATACTATGTCAATCAGATCTTACCCATTCAGCTTTGGAACAATAGGTTCCGAACTCGACACATTTTTCTCCGAAATGGAGGAGCGTGCCGAAAGCTTTGCATCGCATTCCGACAGCATCAAGACGATGGCAAAAAATGCCATCCCGAGAATCACCGGTGATTTCTACGTAGATCTTTGTGAAACACCATCAGAAATCATCATTACCTGCGACCTCCCCGGTATCGAAAAAGAGGATGTCTCGGTAAAACTTCTGAATGAAACCACTCTTCAGATCAAAACGAAATATGATCGTGACGTTTCAAACACTGACGCCTCCGGCATCTATCATTTACGTGAACGCAGATCCGGAGCAGGAGAGAGAATTATTCGTCTGCCCGTCGAAGTCATCGCAGAAGGTGCAAAAGCCTCGTTCAAAAACGGAATCATGGAAATCACCCTCCCTAAATCTGTAAAAGATCCAGGTGTACCGATCGAAATCGAGTGACACCAGAAACTGCAGGGTCATTACCCCACCCCACAAAATCCTTTTTTTTAACAAGATTGATGTTCTAGGCTCACGAATAGTAGGTTTAAGCGATGGAAAAAAAACAGATCCGCGACTACATGACGCATGATGTTATAAGCATTGATGCGTCCGGAACGGTAGGAGATGTGATCCACCTGATCCATACCACAGATCATGATGGTTTTCCTGTCCTCAGAGCTGGAAAAGTTGTAGGGTATATCTCTGCACGGGACATCATCGGTGAACATCCCTCAACGAAAGTTGAACTGCGGATGACACGCCACCCGATCACTGCACGGCCCGAGGTTACGATCACCGAGGTGGCGCGGCGGATCTTCAGAACAGGTATCCAGAAACTCCCCGTGGTCGGACCCGACAACGAACTTCTGGGCATCATCTCCAATATGGATGTGATAAGATCGCAGATCGAGCGGGTAACACCAGAGAAAGTATTCAATTTTATGCGGGCACTTCATGCCCTGTATGGAGTAGAAACACACCTCAAGCGTGAGCTGGTCCCCGTCAAAGATATTCAGCCGACACAAAGTTCCGTTCATCAGGACGAACTGGAGGGAAGAACATATGAACTCCAGAAACATCTCGCAGAGCCAGTCATCGTGGTGAAATCCGGAGGACGAACCATTCTTGTGGATGGTCATCATCGGGCGGTCGCGGCTGAAAAACTTGGATTAAAAGAGCTGGATGCTTATGTTGTGTATCTGGATGCCGACATCGAACTAGGACTCGAAAAAACCGCACACTCCATGAAAATATTCCGGATAAAAGACATCAAAATCGATGATAATCCTGAAAGATCTCTTGTGCGGCCCACGCACCCGAAACTGATCCCGACAGAAAAGAAATTCGTCAGAGAGTATATGACAACGAATGTGATCAGTCTTGACGCGGGAAAAACGGTCAAGGATGTCATCGGGCTTATTCGAACAACAACACATGACGGATTTCCGGTATTAAGCAATGGAAAAGTTGTCGGCCTCATCGCCGCAAGGGACATCATCGATGCAAAAGCGACGGACAGTATCGCACCCCTGATGCAGCCGGTGATCCTCAAAACCCAGCCTAACGAAGGTATGACCGATGTCGCACGCAAGATGTTCAGGTTCTGTGTCCAGAAGCTCCCAGTAGTTGATAAGGACGGGAGATTCGTCGGCATCATAACGAATGCAGATGTGATCAGATCCCAAATCGAGCGGGTGACACCGGAGAAAGTGTTCGATTACATGACTACCCTGAAAACCCTGTACGGATTGACCCCTCTGCTGTCACGTGGAATGGTCCCGGTCAAGAGTCTTATTCCGACCCAGTCCAAAGTGTATATGGATGAACTGGACGGCAGAGCATATGAGATCAAAAAAGGTCTTGCCGAGCCACTGATCGTCGTTCACCGCGGAGATAAATACATCCTGATCGACGGGCATCACCGGGCAGTCGCGGCCAACAGGATGCGCGTTCCGGAACTGGAGGCCTATCTTATCGACATCGACTCGGACACAGAACTCGGTATCGAAAAGACCTCACGGAACATGCGTCTGTGGTCACTTGATGATGTGCAGATCATGGACGAGTCACGCTGTGCATTTCTCGCATAAGATAAACACCGGCGAATATTTTGTCAGAGAGTGAACGAGCCGTATTGGCCGCCGCCACCCGGAATCAGCGTGACGCGGCCTTCACGCATCGACAATACCGCCTCGGCAACCTGGGGTGATACCTCGGCAAGATCGGCATACGGCACCTCGAGCAAAATGACGATCTCATTATCGAATGCCTCGATGAATGCAGAATAAAGTGCCCGTGCTTTTTTGGTGTTTGGCGAGGAAACTCCCAAAACGCGCGCGATAACATCACCCAGTGGAATTATCTTCAGATAAGGCGGACGATCCGTCGGCGGAATCGTGGAAAGCTGTTCAGCCCGTTCCTTCACACCGAGTTTAATCCTGCCTTTGTCATGGGGACATTTCCAGTGAAAATGTTCCGCTTCGGCAAGGGAGAACTGAGTATAACACCGCGTGCAGGCAGTACGGTTGTACTTTCCTTCCTCTGGGAAAAATCCGGCATTCAGCACGACCGAACCTTTTTTTATCGCTTCAAGAACAGCACTTATCGACGGAGACGAAAGATCCATCCGCGTGAACTCGCGTCCAAGTTTTTCCGGCGCGGCACTGTGAGCATCCGAGTTCGACAAAAAAGGAACGCCGACAAACTCTTCGATACCGGCACCATATGACGAGTCAGCTGAGAGACCCAGTTCGCAGAACTCGATAGACTCTTCGCCATAACAGTCGGACGGACGATCGAATGCGGCAAAGAGAGAAGTCCACGGGGTGAACGCATGGGCAGGGCCAATCAGCCCGCCGAGTTCATGTACCTCACGGGCGATCTCTTCTCCTGACATATGCAGATGAGGACGGCCTGCCGTCGTCAGATGACTACATGCAGAGGTAAAACGCTGCTGAAGTTCAGCAAACTGGTCAAAGGTTTCCATCAGGATCAGATGATGAACACGGGAGGAATCCTCTACTTCAGTTTGGGGAACGACCGTGATGCCCAGGTCATTCTCTACAAACGGCCCCCACATCTCACGCCAGCGGGGATGAAGAGCATCACCGCTTCCAACAACATGGATACCTTTTGTCCGGCAGCCGGCAAGGATTTTTTGGGGAACCATTTCCGGCGACGTCGCCATAGAAAAACAGGAGTGAAGATGCATATCCACGTTTCGCTGCATAGATATTATCCTATGTAACTCAGATCGTCTGCATTGTTTCGCTGGATCGTGGAGGCAATAGCGGAAACCTCGGTCATCATCTGACCGGCAAGCTCAGTGAGATCGGTCCGGTCTGCTTTGATTCCAGTAAGGTTCTCCAAGACATCCAAAACGGCAGTCGAGCTGACAGGATCCACCAGATATCCGGATGTTTCGCCAAGCAGAGCAATCCCCTCCATACCAACCAGACGGCCAAGGGTAATCAGAAGACCGGCAGCGCCGATGATCCCGCCGACCGGTTCGTCTTTGTTCAAAACAGCGCCGGCAGAAAGAACCTCTTCCTTCAAAGATGAGGAGGAAAGCGCGGCAAGAATCCGCGGTTGTTCCACCAGACGGCCAACACCGTATCCACCAAGAGTATATATCCGTTTCACGCCCAGAAGCTCAAAGACACGAATATATGCATCACCCAGCTTATAATGTCCCTCAGGCGTTGTACTCTGACAATCTCCTGCGAGAAGGAGGACAGACGGAGTGGTCTCTGAACCGGGCGCAAAAAATAGCTCATTTCTTGGCATGCGAAGGACCGCATCATCTGAGAGATACATCTGCGGAGGGAACAGGGTTGAAGTGATCTCAGCAACTTTCACGGCTGAAAGAACATGAACAAGATGATCGACAACCAGTTTTCCAACATGTCCGACTCCGGGAAGTCCAACGATCACGACCGGAGATGAATGGGACGAGACATCCTCAACATACCATCTGACATTTACCTGTTCCATGCTTTTACCTTCCTTCGATACTCACCATAAGGATCCTCGGGAGAATACTTAGCTGGATGGACAGATACCGTTGGACATCCGCATTTCTGACAGGTGACAAAAAGAGTGTAGGTGTTACATTCAGGGCATGTACGAATATGACCCGTCATAGAAAACACCAGATATTACTTTTGTTTCCGGATGAGTTTGCCGGAACCTTCTGCACGTTCCATTACACCGATCGCTGCTTCGGATGCTTTGATCAGTGCTTTTTCTGCAGTTTTATAATCCGGGGCAACAACTTTTACCCGGTAGTGCGGTGCGCCGAGATAGAGCAATTCGATCTCGGCACCATCTACTTTCGGTTCAGCACTCCGGAGTGCACGGCGGATAATGTTTACACCGTCGGGTTTGGTGGAGGTCAGCTCCAAGACCGCACTGACGGTGACCTTGGGGACCTTGACATTTTCGGAAGCGACCTTTGCGAGAGCAAGGGTCCCCTCAGGGGGCAGGGAGAATTTGGCGAGTGTTGCGTCACCATATAAAGCGATGGCCTCGAATGCAGCATAAAGCGATCCAAACTCGGCATACATCGCCTCTTCGAACGTCTTGACGTCGACGTTCGACTCGGTTGAGGCAAACCCTATCCACTTGTGTGCCTTCTGCTCATTCTTCCAGTCCTGGATCTTCTCCCGGCGCTGGTGTTCATTGACATCTTTGAGAGAAAGATCGATGTGACCACGGTGTTCATCTACATGAAGGACTTTACAGACAACCTTCTGTCCTTCACGGATGTAATCCCGGATGTGTTTGATCCAGCCACGGGCAATCTCTGCGATAGGGATTAACCCCTGACGTCCTTCATATTCATCCAGGTTTACAAATGCCGCGAAGTCCTTGACTTCTGCAACGCTGCAGACGACAAGTTCTCCATCTATTGGCCAATCTCTTTCACTCATTAGATAATTTTCCAGATTTATTCAAATGTTGCTACGATATCTGCTTTGATTACAGCCTTGCCGCCGGTCGGCTCTGCAAGGACACGTCCGCAGACGGTACATTCAACAACGGAGGTCGCTTTCTCGAATACGAGCTGTTCGTTTTCACAGTCCGGACATTTTACCTTCAGGAACTTGCTCCGGGTTTCTCGGGATGCTTTTACCATATTACTCACTCCGTAAGTTCGAATTTGCCTGCACGGAAACCTTTTCTTAAGTGGGCTTTACCGCATTCTTTGCACCGGTAACGCATGTTGATCTTCTTGGTCGGTTTGTCTCCTCCCGGAACTTTGCCGAATTTACCACGGTTACCAACTTTGCTGCGGCGTGCTTTCTGACGGTCAATCCAGTGGAGACCGGTCGTCTTGCCTTTCTTTACCCTCTCAACCTCGTGCTCGGTGTGTTTCCGGCAGTATGGGCAGTAGGTGTTAAATTTTACTGGTTTCTTCATGAATATTTACCCCTTTAAAACGGGAATACCAAATACCATACTTATTTGCGAAGCCTGATACTTAAGGCTTTGTTGTCTTTACACAGAACATCTGCCATCTGGGGTGGCAGCGATACGACATCTCCTGGCGAAAGAGCGTAAATTCGTCCGCTATAATCCTGAAATTCTGGAAGATTTTCATATACCGCTATCACACGGTATGACTCGGGAGCAGGGGCATCGGCGGACGTAACGTTCACTTCATCTGCGCACAACTCATCCGGAGTTTCGTTCACAGGTTTCGACTGGACCGGAGCTTGTTCGGTCGAAACCTCTGCTGGAACGAAATGGTATGCAGTGGTCTCTAATGTTGGTTTCCCATCTAAAAGAGTCTTTCTGCAGGAGACCGCGGATTCGTAGACAACATCAAACAACATGCGCTCGCCCGGAACCATCATCCTGACTTCATCACGGTTGATTTCTTCGCCGTTTGCCCGAGCCAGGGCAAGTGCGAGGATTTTCCGGGTCCTGACCGAATACAGGTCACGGATATATTCGCGCAGGCTTTCGCGCTCCTTCAACAGACTCTGCGCACCTTCCCCAAATGGGTCGTCGTGCGCGGCGGCCTGTTTATACAGCGCAAGGATGTCCACATGAATTTCCTCATATATCGTCGGCGGGATCTCTGCAAGAGAACCTGTGTTCCGCTCATCGATCAGGTATCCATGCAGGTCGGAAATGCTGATTCTGCCCATCTATACACCTCCGGACAGCTCAGCGATCCCCCGGCAGCAGAGGAAAACTCCCAGTGCCTCAGGAACGGTGTTACGACCAGTGGTCAGTGTGTAGGTGCTACCAAGGATCGGCATGGACATGTTGAATGCACAATCAATGGAGATACTGCGTTCACCAAACACCACCGCATCAATGAGCGGATCGAACGCATCCAGCTGATCAATGGGAATCGGAACCACGCGCATACCTGAGCCGCCGTGGAGGGAGCCGGGATGACGGATCAGACGCTTCACATCGGTCGTCACAGGCTCGTCAGCCTGGGCTGCGCGGGAGAGGACACCCGACTGAAAGGGTTCATTTTCTGAATTAGCGATCGCCCGGATCACTTTGTTTGCAAGAAGCACTTCCGATTTTTCCTGAAGCGTCTTCTGGGTAGTTTTGATATTTTTCAAAAACCCAGTCATATCCTTCGTTGAAATGCCAGATAACCCAGACAGGTAAGAAAATGCATCCTCCTGAGGCAGAGCCGCGATACGGGAGAGTTCATCCGCCAGCGCGTCGTGATACCTGACCTGCCAGCCCGACTTCTTTGATGATACCATCATACTGTCAAAAGAGAGTCCAGTCCCGGAAACATAATTCACCAGCTCACGCCGCTCGGCGGTATCCCAGCCCCGAACGGAAAGAAGCGGGAGATGGACATGATACCCGCGCCCGCCGGAAAAGTTGATACGCAGATCACGTTTTGCGAACCCAAGCTCGTCTGTGAGCATATCGATGAGTTTGAACAACTCCTCTTTGACCCGTGCAAGCATAACGTCATACGGACCACGGACGATATGATCAGCATCCAGATCGAAGATTACGTCGGCTCCGAGCCAGTCTTTATCTGCCATCTGGGCAGCCCCGGGGTGAGTATAATACGCAGTTGAGTAATACACATGGGCGGGAACCATATTTTTCATATAGGAATTGAGTTCCTCAGATGACGTAAAAGAAATGTGACGCCGCATCCCGGACCGCTGATTTTCTGTAAAGAAAAGAAATCCCCATTCCCGTTCGGTCAGGGACTCGGGCGTATACACCGCGCCCGCTCCCTGAATGGTTCCGTTGTAGTAGGCGGAAAATCGTTGCCTCAGAAACTCGAGCGTGGCAGGTTTCATAGATTCTTAATCATATATGGACCTAAACGCTGATATCCCTGTCTATGATAGTAAGGTCTGACCCCGACACCACTCATCACAGCCACAGAGGTATACCCAGCCTCACGTGCAGTCTCTTCGGCACGTAACAGAAGCTGCTGACCATATGACCTGTGCTGACGTTTTGCTCCCGAGCCGTGTTCGCCGAGCGGGACGATTTCGCCATACACATGAAGCTCCCGAACCAGAGCGGCTCCCTCGAGTTCCGGTCTGAACACCGTTCCGGGGAACCGAAGACGAATAAAACCGACCAGTGACTCGCCGGCGACCGTCGAAAGGAAATGTTCTGTCCCCCCACAGCAGGGATATATCAGTGTTTTCTCTTCATCACAGGCGTTGCTTGGCCGGCGGCCGATCTCCCGACATCGAATACACCGGCAGCTCCCCCCCTGCTCTTTCAGCCTGGCAGCCGCCATCTGACGAATATGCCCATGAATCGATCCGGAAACGATAAGTTTTGCCGGGATATCCCGCTGGATCCGCTGGAGTCGGACATACTCGGGAAGCCTGCTTTTTGCATAGGCAAGAAGATCGACAAGCTCGTCCTCATCATACGTGATATACTCCCCCTTTTGCCAGAGTTCTTCAAGTTCTGCGCCGGGCGTGACCAATGTGGGGTAGATCTTCAGGAAATCCGGACAAAATCTGGGATCGGTGAAGAGCTGATCGAACATCTCCCGGTCACGCGGAATAGTGCTTCCATACAGATTCGGCATTACATGGAAGCCCACTTTGATGCCGGCATCACGAAGGAGAGTGTTTGCACGAACACTATCCGAAACTGTGTGTCCGCGTTTGTTTAACAACAGGAGCTCATCATCGGTGTGCTGAAACCCAAGCTCGACCTTGGTCACACCTAGTTCGAGCATCTTATTGATATGCTCCTCACGACACCAGTCCGGGCGGGTCTCAAAGGTCGTCGCGATACAGCGGACATCGGATTTTTCGTTTTCGAGCATCAGCTCATTCACGGATCCGGCAGTGGATTTTTTTCCGGAGAACTCGTTCATGGCCCGAAGACACTCGGAAACGAACCACTCCTGATACTGCTGATCACGGGCAGTCATCGTCCCGCCCATGACGATCAGTTCAGCTTTGTCAACGTGATGCCCAAGACGTTTGAACTGTCCTAAGCGGGCGTTCACCTGACGATACGGGTCATACTCGTTCTGACGTGCACGCAGAGCCGCCGGCTCCTCTCCGGTATAACTCTGAGGAGAGTTGAAAATATGATCAGGTCCGCCAGGACAGGGCAGACATTTACCGTGCGGACATGCACACGGAGATGTCATCACTGCGACCGGAGCGACACCAGAGAGTGTCCGTGTCGGTTTTATCATCAGAACACGGCGAAGGGCTTCATACTCCTCAGGTTTCGCAGCGGCGAGAATCGAGGAATTCTTCGGCATCACGTCAAGAGCATATCTGCGGCAGACCGAGAGTTTGATATGCTGGATATCCGGATTTGGATCGGAAAAAATGAGTGAGATGATCTCACGATAAATGGCGTGCTCTTCCATTAGTGATAAGATCAGTGTTCTGCAACAATAGTCTGGCTTGGTTCCTGGACAAACGGAGTCTGGGTTGCCTGGGCGGAGTTCATCTCGGAAACGATCTCATTTCCTAGAGTGAGAAGAGCAACGCGATGCAGATTCTTATTTTTATGAATATGGATCGGCGAGATCTGCAATGCATCGTATTCAGCAGTGTGAACGCTTTTTCCGGAGACGGATTCATAATACTTCTTGACCTGAACCATCAGCATGTGTAAATGGAGTAACTCTTCTTTCTGCATTATTTTGTAACACCTCTTATCAAAAAATCTTCCTTATTCTTGTCTATCATATCGACACATATAGGTTACTCGTCATATTTATATCAGAGTTCATGACAAGCTGTGTTTTTCGGTTAAATGACAGAGAGAAAATTCACCATATTGCTTCAATTAAAAAATAACACCCGAATCTATCTCAAATTTTCGGCGCGTGACTCGCGGTTAAACGCGATTTTCAGACAGCCTTATATGTAAGGACAGTGTAGGTGATGACAATGAAGGATGATCGGTATGCAGGAATTTTCGGAGGGCTGTTCGGTTGTGCGGTCGGCGATGCTCTCGGATCATCATTTGAAGGGGCATACAGGGATGAGAATAGAGACGTCGAGATGACAGGAGGCGGGCAGTTCGATCTCAAAAAAGGCGAGGTCACCGACGACACGCTGATGATGCTCGCACTTGCAGAAACATTCTGTGAAACTGGAGAGTTCACCCGGGATCTTTTTCTCCAGAAGGTCATCCTCACCCTTCGTGAAGATGACACCACGTTTGGCAGAACAACAAAGACCATTACCTCACTTCTGGAACAGGGATGCACGCCCGAAGAGGCAGTATACTCCATCCATATCACGTGCGGGAGCAGAACGAACGGCAGTGTTATGCGGACCATACCTGTCGGTCTCGTGATGCAGGATGATGTTGAAACGACCGCCCGCAGAGCCTCGGCGTTCACGCATTATGACAGGGATGCGGGAGACTGTTGTGCAGTAATTTCCAAAGCAGCTGCCAGTTTGGCTGCGGGAAAATCAAAAGCCGAGGTTCTGGCAGATATCCCGGCGAAGTATCTCTCTGGAGAGCTTATACCCTCCATTGACCCAGTCGAGACAACCAGATGCGCCCTCGCCTGTTTTCGGGATGGGGACGGATATACTGATGTGATCCGCCGTGCCTGCGTTTTAGGCGGAGACACGGATACGATTGCCTGTATAGCAGGTGGACTCGCCGGGATTTTGTGGGGTGTACCGCAAAAATGGATAGACACGTTACTCCTGAAGGACAGGATCACGCAGGTCGTCGAACAGCTCAGCAATAAAGCTGCAGAAAGTAGCTCCACTGAGAAAAAATGAGGGATCAGGTAGGAACGGAACGCATCTCAACAAGCTTCAGGTTCTTCGTACCCTTCGGACATTCAGTGTAGGAACCGAGGACCTCCAAAACCACATATCTGCCATTATCCGCGAGACCGTCCGGATGACAGAAGGCATACCCTTTACAGAAAACATCGTCGCAGACAGGAGTATAGGTTATTCGTGTCCTGCGTGTTGCCTGACTTGTTGGAATCACCGCCGTGATAATCGTTTCGGCAACTTCCACGGCCTTTGCCCCGCCTTCATGAACGGCGCAGTCATGTTTCGTTTTCCTGACCGAGACAACACGGTACCGTTTTCCCTCATGGAGTTTGGCATTGTGGCAGACCTTTGCTACCTTACATGTTTCGCATTCGGCTGCTTTACCTGCATACACGAACTCGGCATCCTCATGGGCAAAGACCGAGCCGACAATGGTCACGATTGTTTCTTCCTTTTCCATAATTTACTCCTTATACAGCTGGGCAACGAGGCATGCCGCCCTATCCTGCGTGATCTCTTCATCAAAAATCGTGTAGCGTTCGGGCCGGATCTCTTTTGCCCGAATGATCGCCTCGATAACGATCTCATCAGAAACACCCAGCTCTTTTGGTGTAGTCGGGGCGCCGATCGTCCGAAGGGAGTTTCGGATCTTCTGCCAGTCACCCCCATGCATGATCATACTGATGATCGTCCCGACCCCGCAGGCTTCCCCGTGAAGGACTTTGCCTGGAACGAGCCGTTCGATCATATGGGCAAACTTATGTTCCCCGCCGGACGCCGGTCTGGAGCTTCCGGCAATGCTCATCGCCACCCCGGAGGCAAACAGCGCCTTCACGACGATCCAGGCGGCATTCTCGTCGAAAGCTTTGATCTTATCAGCGTTTTCCACCATCAGCTCCGCCGTTATCATCGAAAGCGTCATCGCATACTCGCTGACCTGTTCACCGGTTTTTGTTTTGGAAAGATCCCAGTCAAGAACCGCGGTGTAGTTCGCAACCATATCTGCGTAACCGGCTGCCATCAGCCTATGAGGAGCCCCCGCGATTATTCCCGTGTCGGCAACGATGGCGAGTGGAGGGTGGGCCGCCACACTGACATTGCCGCCATCGGTCATCACCGAAGCACGCGATGAGGCGATACCGTCGTGGGAAGCGGCTGTTGGAACACTGATAAACTGGATGTCGAGATTGTAGGAGACGACCTTTGCCGTATCGATGACCCGACCCCCTCCTACCGCGATGATCAGCACGATCCCGGCGTCCCGGGCAAGATCCTCGATCCGTCCGATCTCCTCATAGTTGATCTCCCCTACGATGGCTGAGATCACCTGACGGCCTTCCAGAAGGCTGAGGACCTTGCAGCCCACGTTCTGCATGGTAGTATTTCCTGAAAGAAGAAGAAGCGGACCGGTGATACCCAGATCGGTGATGACGTTGGGCAGCTGAAGAAGGGCATCATGCCCCGCGATTACATCCCTCGGCATCTGTATCCACCGGGATTTGTCAAAGGTTTTATCCTTGAGTATCCTATTATTCTTAGCTTTCATAGTCGTGATCCAATATGTTTAATGAATTATATGAATGGATAGTCGAACTGGAAGGATCAACATATACGGTCATCCAGACGATATTGTATGCATTATTAGTGCTCGTGGGACTGTATATACTTTACCGCTGTCTGAAAAAGGCAAATATTGCGATCGATACACCCCTAATTCTCACCGGTCTTACTTATATTATTCTTGGCGGGCTTCTCCGCGTTGTGGAGGATACCGGGATGGTCCCCGAACCCTGGTGGATCCTGTTTGTGACCCCGCAGGTCTATTTCCTTACCATGTTCTTTGCAATGGCGATGTTGTTTATCTCCTACCAACTGCAGAAGAACAAGGTCGTTGTGTCATATACGACACCATTCATGCTCGGCGGAGTAATTTCATCTCTTATCACAGCCGGATTTTTGGTATGGTTCGGTTTTACCCAGGCGACCGACGTGGATGTGGGTGCGGGAATACTGGTCGTCCTGATAGCGGCGGCGGCGGCCATAGCTCTCTGGGCGGTCCTTAGGTATATTTTACGCTGGGAATATATCAATCAGCCATTGTATCTGGTTTTGATTGCCGGTCATATGCTGGATGCCTCGGCGACAAGTTATGCCCTTGCGTTCAAGGGATACATCGAACAGCATGTTCTTGGTAGCACGCTGATCGATCTTACGGGAACACCGTATGTGATGTTCGCGCTGAAGATCGTGGTCCTGATCCCCGCCATCTGGGTCCTGGAAAAATTCCGAAAAGAGCCGGGAATGGACAGTATCTGGCATTTGGTGCTGCTCGCGATGATCGTGGTCGGTCTTGCCCCGGGTCTCCGGGACGTGCTGCGCATGGTCCTCGGTATCTAAGATCCCGACATCTCACCCCGCCTCCTTTTTTTAACATTTTTTCCTGATCGTCATCCGTTTTCCTTCATCACATCACCCCACAATACTCATATCCCCTTACAGCAAATATACAGAGAATGAAAGCCTGCATTATGTGCGGCGGAGAAGGGACCCGCCTTCGTCCGTTAACATTTGAGCGTCCAAAACCCTGTATTCCGATAGCAAATAAACCATCGATCGTACACCTGGTGACGCACCTTGCAAACCTCGGATTTACCGACATCGTTCTGACCATAGGATATTTAGGTGACGATATCCAGAATGCACTCGGCGACGGATCGCTTTACGGAGCAAATATCACTTACGTCTCCGAAGAGGTAAAACTCGGTACGGCCGGCAGTGTCAAAAACGCTCAGAAGTATCTTGAAGATGCCCCGTTCCTTGTGGTCGGGGGCGACCACATGACCGATCTCAACCTTCTGGAATTTTACCGGGACCATATGAATTCCCCGGCGATCACCTCGATCGGTCTGATCAGTATCGAGGACCCGCGTGAATTCGGTATCGCCGAGATCGACGCTTCCCTTCGGATCCAGAGATTCAGGGAAAAGCCTGCACCGGGAGAAATCTTCTCCAACCTTGCAAGTACCGGCATCTACGTCTGCGACCCGAAGATCTTCGAATTCATCCCGGAAAACACCAAGTTCGACTTCGCCAAAGATCTGTTCCCGCTCCTTATGGGGAAAGGATATCAGCTCAACGGCTGGCTTGCACGCGGCAACTGGACGGATGTCGGGAACCCGGAGATGCTGCGTGCCGCAGAGAAGTGGATCCTGCAGGAAAAAACCGTGACCAGCGTTTCAGGCACGCTGAATGTCAAGGACGCACACATCACCGGACCGGTCACCTTCGGCGACGGGATCACGCTCGGCGCAGGTTCACGGGTCGTCGGCCCGGTCCTGGTCGGCAATGGTGTGATGATCGGAGAAAACGTCATCATCGGCCCGTACACAAGCATCGGAGACAACTGTGTGATCAAAGCCAACGCGAAAATCTTCTCCTCCTCAATTTATAACGGTGTCATCGTCGGATCCAACACCACGATCTCAGGAAGCATCGTCGATGTCAATACGAATATAGGGGACAACTGTTCGATAGAACACAACACCGTGATCGGTCCGCGGTCCATCCTGCAGAATGATGTCACCATCCACTCGGGAACAAGGCTCTGGCCCGAGGTCATCGTTCCGGAAGGTTCCGTGATAAAGGTACACCTGCTCAACAGCAAATTCGACTCGCGATTCGAAGGCTCGTAAAAAAGAGATATTATTTTTTTATGACCGGGCAGCCTTTTCTTTGGCTTCCCGGCATTTATTGATCAGTTCACGATCATTTCCGTTCGCAAACGAGAGAGCTTTGTCAAAGGACACGATCGAATCCGCATATTTCCCAAGAAGCATCTGTTCATACCCTTTGTTATACCAGGTATTCGCGTCATTTGGAAGAGCGAGAAGAACACGCCGGAAACAGTCATACGCCTCCTCATGTTTTCCAAGGCAGCTGAGCGCCATCCCTTTATTGTTCATCGCGCCCGTCATTGAACGTTCATACTTCAGAGCTTTATCATAATAGAAGAGCGATTCCTCATATTTTCCCTGGGATGAAAGAGCATTCGCACAGTTGAAGTAACTTACCGCATGACCCGGAGCGATAGTGACGGCAGCTTTGTAACAGGAGATCGCGTCATCGACCTTGCCGCAGTCAAAGAGCATCGTGGCACGATTGAACCAGTGTTCCGGACCGCGGGGTTCAAGATCGCAGACCCTCGCCATGATATCGTCGGCCTCCTTATACTTTTTTGCGAGGGAAAGCATCCGTGCATGACTCGTGAGAAAGACCACATCGTCAGGAGCAAGAGATAGAGCCTTTTTGAAACATTCATCCGCCTCGCCGTACCGATGAAACGTTGCGAGAGTATCCCCTTTATTGTGATAATAGACCGCTGAATCCGGACGGAGTTCGATCGCCCGATCATAACAAGGGATCGATGCTTTCTCTTCATTGACCATCGCAAGGATACGTCCCTTTTCATGCCAGGCAAGCGGATTTTCCTTATCGCAGGAGATCGCTTTGTCAAGACAGTGAAGAGCGTCGGTATACCGTTTCAGCCGAATATACGACTCAGCCTGTGCAAGCCACATTGCAGAATCAGCTTCGTTTGGAGCGGCATTCTCCTGTTTTTTGAACTTATCGAACAATCCCATGTAGTAATAAATCAGTTTGCGTTGAAAGATGATGAACGATTCGGAAACAGAGAGGAAATAATCCCGAGTTACCGTAAAATGCTTATAACAACCCCTCTAAATTGTTAGTCAATGATACCCTCCTCGTCCCTCTCAGAATTTTTCGCAGGTCTACGCAGCATAGGACTCTTCAAACGGCTGTTTTCCTGGAAACAGGTGATACGCCGCGCCGACGACGCATATGTGCAGTATCAGGCCGAAGCAAATGAAACGGGGAGAAGATACCGGGAGATCGAAATCCAGCTCGACCAGCTTTCGGGCGAACTGCAGAGGGAAAGGGGTAAATACGCATCACTTGATGCCTTACGGGAAGCAGAGAGAAAATCCTCTCAGGATACGAGGGACAGGTTTGAAGTGACGGCACGGGAACTTGAAGTCGCCAGAGGGAAGCTGTTCGGCCTTGAGAGGATACGCGAGGAGCAGAGCCTTGCCGAAGCCGAGCGCAGACGGGAGGAGAGGGAGAGATACCAGAGCCTTGAGAGTGAATACGGCCAGCTCTTTGAACAGATCACCGCAGCCAAAGGAAAAATTGCCGCAATGGAGGGGGCACGCGAAGAGCTGGACCTCGCTGAAGCCGAGCGAAGACAGGAAGAGCGGGAAAGATACCAGAGACTTGAGGCAGCATCCACCGAGCTCTCCGAGCAGCTGAGCCAGGCAAAAGGCAGGGTCGCAGGCCTCGAAAGCCTGCGGGATGAGTTAGTATCGGCAGAGACCTCACGAAGAAAAGAGGAAGCTCAGAAGTATCTGGAACTTAAGGAAAATCTGGACGCAGTAACACGTGATCTGATCGCCGCAAAAGAGCTTATCTCCGCATATGACAGTGTCAGAGAGGAACAGACGGCAGAATACAACCGGAAGATCGAACGGATCAACACCCTTTATGATCAGCTGAAATGCGACCGGGAAACACTTGCAAATGAACAGATGAACCTCCTGGTGAGAAAACAGGAGGAACTTGCCGTCTCATGGCAGAAACATGAGAACGAGGTCGCGGAAAGTATCAGAACGATCTGCAGAAAGCATGATTTCGTATGGTGTGAAAAGTGCGAGTACCCCCACCCGGGCACGCCCGACAACGTTGTGCTGATCGGGAAGATGTACACCATCTTCGATGCAAAGAGTCCGAAAAATCCCGAAGAGCTTGAAAACTTCCCGGTCTATCTGAAAAATCAGGCTGAGGCAATGAAAAAATACTGTAAACACGATGACGTCAGAAAAGAGGTGTTCCTCGTGGTCCCTTCAAGCACGCTTGATGTTCTGACGACCTATCAGTATGATCTGGCTGAGTATGTTGTCTACATCATCACACCAGAATCACTGATCCCAATCCTCCAGACCCTCAGACAGATCGAGAACTATGAGTTCACTGAAACAATGAGCCCGGAGGATCAGGACAAACTCTGCAGGTTTATCGGAAAACTCTCCCATGCAACCAAAAGAAAGATCCAGATAGATACCTACTTTTCCCGGGAACTCATCGATGCTCTGAGAGGGATCGATATGATTCCTGAAGATTTCGCCGCCGAGATCGGAAAATATGAACAAAAAGCAAAACTCAATCCGCCGATGGAAAAACGAGTCAAGATGATCGAGATCGACGATGTCGAGAATGAAGTCAGAAGAATGGAAACAGAGATCGCGGTGAGGACCGCGGTCGGTGAGTGATCACTTTTTTCCTTCCGCAGTCATCAAAGCATTTTTAATGATCCCGGCGAGGATCGGATTTTCTGTATTTGCCGCTTCCTTAAGCGCCAGTATCACCGGCTGACCGCCGATACTTCCAAGAGAAGCCGCGGCCGCAGCACGGATACCGGGTTTTGGATCGCCAAGACAGGCAATCAGGGCGGGGACCACATCCGACCTCTCCGAGTTGCCAAGAGCCGAAGCGGCCGCACGGCGGACTCCCGGGACCGGATCAGATAGAAGCGGGAGAAGCGTGTCTTCCAGATGGAGTTTTTGTTTTCGAACCGACTCGGCCGCCGCTGATCTCACCGACGGATCAGCATCCCCGCACAAGGTGATGAGAACCGGGATCTCAGCCGTCACCGAAGCAAGGGCCCGGCGAACATACGGTGACGAGTCAGCCGTGAGGCTGCCCGGAGTCAGGCCGTCCAGAACATATACGGCGGCGGCCCGGATATCCTCGCGTTCATCAGTAAGTGAGAGGGAGACTGCCGAAAGTTCCTCTGCGGAGAGCTGCCTGCCCCGGAGACCTGAGAGTGCCGCAAGCCGGACCGTGGGGATATCCTGTAATGCGGAGACAAGGGTTGGAACAACGGCCTGATCATGATAGATCCCAAGCGACATAACGGCGATCTCGCGGATATCCTGCTCAGATGAAGAAGAAGCAGATATCAGCGCAGGGATCGCGCCTGGAACTCTGAACTGTCCTAGAGCCTGAACGGAAGCATACTGCGTCGGCATATCCGCAGAGGATATCCCCGCGACCAGAGTGTCTACCGCAGGCTGCCCGCCATCCATAAACAACATAAGGGCAGCTTCCCGGACACCGAGATCCTCTGAAGAAAGATAATGGAGATACTGCGCATAATCCAGCTCAGAAGAATAATTCCGCAAGGCCCAGAGCATAACGCGCTGAGTGAGAGGGTCTTCCTCTTTCAGAACGCACAAAATATGGGAGAGGGAAACCGGATCTTTCAAGGCACAGACCTTGTTCGCCGCATCCTCCTGCCTTGCGATATCATCACTCCTGATCGCGGCGATAAAATCATCAAAGGCAGATTTTTTCATAGAGAATCAGTTCTTAACGTCGGTCACTTTGATGATATGCCAGCCGAACTGGGTTTTGACCGGACCCACAACATCGCCTGCGTTTGCCTTGAGACATGCATCCTCGAAGGGTTTGACCATCTGCCCTTTGCCAAAGTAGCCAAGGTCCCCGCCGGCATTTCCGGAAGGACACTGCGAATAGAGCTTGGCGAGTTTCGCGAAATCATCGCCCGCAGCGATCTTCTGCATGATCTGTTTTGCTTCAGACTCGGTCTTTACTAAAATGTGGGATGCTTTTACCCGTACCATATTTCTATCATATCGTTTTCACTGCCAATAAGCTCTATGGTTTCTCCGGCGTCCAGAGGTGATCGAGGATGGCCGCAGAAGCCTCCACGCCGCCGTCCAGATACGCGGCCCCCATCAACGCTTCGAAGCATTCTGCAGATACCCGGCCGCTCGTCCATATCTGCATGCGGAGCTCGCCTTTTCCCCATCGCATATACTCCGGAAGACCGATATCCTCGGCGAGCCGGCGGACAACGGTCATGTTCACGAGATCGATTTTCTTCCGGGTGATCTCGCCTTTGTCGAACTCACCGTCCTCGATGAGCTTACGGATCACGATCAGATCAAGAACCGCGTCGCCGAGTACGGCCAGCGAATCCATCGTCTCGCTCATGGAAAGTTCATTTTCCCGGGCATAGGCCGTGCGAGTCAGGGCATGGAGGAGGAGATCCTCATTCGTAAACGTGTAGCCGATCTTTGCATACAGGTCTGCGTACTTCATGCGGCCCTCCCGTACTGATTGATGAGCTGGATCAGATGAGTGAACCCTTCCATTTCCATCGTCAGGACGCCGGTAAGGTCCATACCCATACTGGTTTCGCCGTCTGCAGAAAGGGTCTCAGGACCCCGTATGACCCTCCGGTCGAGAACCGATTCGGCCTCCGGATCATGAACAAATGCACGCCCCGGAATGATAACAGTCTCTTCGAGCAGAGACGGATCAAGTTTTTTCAGATCATCGATCGTGATGAGGCAGGAGATCTCTTTGTCAACCGGAACGACCATGCCTTCCGGCGCCCCGCATGCACCAAGGATCTCCGCGATATAGGGAGCTGCAATACTCCCGGTGATGACCGACACCCGACCGGTGATCCGGGGCAGATGAGCAAGGAGCTCAGGCTCGTTCCGGATCGCAAACGGCGAGTCGAACGCAGGATCATACAGTGGAGTCGCCGAGAGACGAAGGTTCGGGAAACGGGCCGCAGCTTCGCGGACCAGATCCCGGAACTCCGCAACGGTATGAACACGCTGGTTTTCGATGACAGGAGCATTATCCAGAATAAGCCCCTGGTTTTCCCGGTTGGCAAATCTCATCATAATGACGCCTTTGACGCCGATCTTTTCGAGCCATGCAAGAGTGTTCCAGAGGACCTCTCCATCGTTGACATCGGGGAGAATCACGAGAGCGGCGTACACATCGATCTTTGCCGCAAGCCGTTCGATCACGTCGAGCGAAGCCTGCGGGGTCGGATCATGCATGTATTTTTCCCGAAGAACAGGGTCACTCGCAAAAATCGTGAAGGAGATCTCCTTCAGGTTGTTATCGATCAGGAAATCGGCGATACCGGCGTCATCGAATCCTTTTCCGCTGGTATATCCGATATGAAGAGGGACGTTGAGGGATCCGAGGATCTCTATTAAGGGAGTAAACTCCGGATAGCAACTCGGGTCACCTCCGCCCGATATCGTGATCTTCGTGATGTCACCCGCGACCATCTGCAGATCGGCAAGGAAATGATCGGCAACGTCCTGAAGCGAGTAGAAGCCGGCATACTCTTCTTTGACGCCTTTGGCACAATACTCGCATCCTTTTTTGAACGGCATACAGTATCTGCAGCCGAACGGCGGTACATCTTTTGCATGCTTGAAATAGCAGTAAGAGCAAAAACCCCGGCAGTCTTTACCGGGTTTTCCTCCGATATCAAGTGTGAGATGTACCATGTTCTCTATCTATATTGGCGTCACTGAATATGAAACCAATCAGTTGCAGGCTCTTTCTCTTTACTTTCTTCGAAGAATTATCGCGATGAAGTTCATGTACTTCCCGCCGCCGGCTTCCATGGTCTTCCGGTCGCCGACTGCATACGGGTTGTCGCTGGCGAGCCAGTCGTTCCAGACGTCTTCATTACTTTCCATCTCATGGATCGAAAGGATCTCGATGCCTTCCGTGGCACGGATGATGTCTTCCCAGTATACGGCGTCGTGAATATAGTCGAGCAGTTCAGGGGTCCATGAGAGCAGGAGTTCGGGGGACAGATTGTCGTGACAGTCTTTTTTCATTCCCGGAATGACGAAGTAGAGGTATCCACCGTGTTTGACGAACGGGAGGAGGTGCTCTCCGAGATACGCTTTGTCCCTGCCAAAGAAGTTGTATGCATCTATGCAGACAACTGCATCGAAGAACTCTTCTGCGAAGGGAAGGTCGGTCGCGTCAGCATGGAGAGGGATGATCTGCTCGCTTGTTAAGCCCATCTGTTCGAAGAACCGCATGTTCTCCGATGGATTGCTCCAGAGGTCGGCGGCGAACACGCGAAATCCGTACTCTTTTGCAAGGAAGACGGAAGTGAGCCCCTGGCCGCTGCCAAGATCCATGACAGTGGATCCGGGCCGAATCTTGTGGCCCTGCAGAATTTCTTCGGTTAATTTGATGGGGTTTGGCCCCATGATCTTTTCATTCACGATCTTTGGATCGTAATTTTTGCTTTTGATATATTCCATTTTTTTGTACCTGTCGTATGCGTAAAACTATGCATGTATAGAGCTCGCGCTCGTTAAAAACCACCAATGGATACTGAAGATGTATGCGAGGTTCAGATCGTCAGAACCGATTCTGCATTCATCTTCGTCGACACGGTCTCCAAGTCACCACAGTATGTTATTGTCATCTTATTCACCTATGGGAAATATATTCGTCATACTATTATTTGAGAATTTGGTGAAATCTTAGATCGACGGATCCGTTTTTGGGGATCAGCTTTGCGAGCGGGCGACCCGCGGGGGGAATCCTCTGATTTAGGATGCTGTGAAAGTTATGCTCTTTTTTGCGGGATTTTTAGCTGATTTCCTGTAGGGAATATGTGTGGAAAAATAGAAGAAATTCGCCGGCAGAGGTGTGTTCACCTCTGCCCAGCGAGAAAGTTCGCAAACCTTCGGTTTGCTTTGCTGAGGCCGTCCGCTTTCAGCGTCCAACCCAACCATCTACAAGCTTCCCAAAGAGTATGATGAGAAACCCGAGGAACACAAGGATCAGCTTCCTAAGGCGGCGGGAGATCTGCATCTCCGGTCTCCCTCAGTTCAGGGCCGGCTTGGTGTCTGCCCAGGCGTCGACTGCTGCAAGGGTGGCGTCGTCGGCATAGCCGGAGACGGTCATCGAATCGCGGTTGAGACTGATCTGGAAGGTATCGGTCCCAAGCTTCGCGGAAATGCGGACGTTCCACGTTGCTTCGATACCGATCTCGGTCGTCTCCGCGGTCCCGCCGTTCCCGAATGCGGCCTTGAGATCCGCACTGCCGGTAAGGGCGGTGATCGCTGCGGCGTATTCGGCCCGCGTGTAGGCGGTGACCTGGACCTTGCCGTTCATTTCGGAGGTGTTCGGGTCGAAGTAGCCGACATAGGTCTTGTAGGTCTGCTTCCCGAGTTCGACTTCGGCGAGACCGAGGGGGTTTTCCACGCCGGTAATTTCTGCGATGATCGCATCATACGCGGCGGCGTTCGTAAACTCTGCGGTGAAGATCCGCTTTGCGGACTTCGAGATTGCTGTCTGAATGAAATCTGCTGTCATATTGTATCGTATTTTATCGAAGCCGACCCACTGCTCGAAGGCGTCCGCTCTGTTATATAGTATCGTTATCGTATTGTATTTCGATATTTGGCGGGAGTTCTTCGGCGGTGTGCCGACCTCTACTACCATATTGGATGGGAACCGGGATATAACGAGGGGGAAATGTCTTGAATTCTCTGTATTTTTGATGAGATCTATCTAAAATTCATCGTGCAATATTTCAGAAAGTGCCCGATTTATCATATTTATAAAAATAATAATAATACTCAGGAGTTATATTTTTGTTTAAAATCAAATCATTTTCCCAATATCAGCTATAAATTATATTTTTTGATAGAAAGAGTCAAATAGTATCTATGATGATTTAATTTTATGGATGAGCAGCGATACATATACAATCTTGCAAAAATTTTGGATATCCCTATAAAGGAACAACCATATAATCCATCTGAATCTCCAACAGCATGGCTTCAAGCGCTTCCAACCACTATTAACACACTAGGATTTAACAAACTAGGATATGAGGAGCGTGCGGATTTTTCAGAATACTCAACGGGATGTATCATATTTTCTATAAGAAATGAATATATCAGATGTTTAGCCATTTATCTTCCTACAGAAAAACATTACAATAATTTTAAAAATGTGATATTTCCTGAAATTAATAAAATATCTGAGTTAACATATCTCGAAATATTATATTTTCACAGCAAAGCTTTCAATCTTCCAAGATCAATTGAAAATCTTTCAAAACTCAAATGTCTTGATTTATGGGGGCGAGTCCAGAAAACACTAGAATATGGATATTTCAAAAATCTTTCTGAAGTTCAATATTTGTATTTATATGGGAATAATTTGCAAACATTCCAAAGAACGCTTGAAAATATTGTTAATAACTTCCCAAATATTACAGATTTGGATTTACGTAACAATCACCTGAGTTCAATCCCCGAAAGTATAGGTAAACTTACTAAATTAAGGAAGTTAGATTTACGTGAGAATACTCTGACATGTATTCCTGATAGTATAGGTACTCTTACCCAACTCAAAGAAATATATTTAAGTAAAAATCAAATTAGCAGAATTTCACCTGCTCTTGGAAAGCTCAGTGAACTTGAACGGTTGGATTTAGGGGGAAACAACCTCTCTTCACAGGAAATTCAGGGATGGATTGAGCAACTAGTAAAACTAAAAAATCTCGATTTGAGGGATAACGCACTTGACTCTATCCCAGAATCTTTTGGAACTTTGTCACAATTAAAAATATTGAATCTAAGTAATAATTATGGTATAAAGACGATTGATGATTTAAAACCTATTGGAGAAATCCAGCAATTATCTCAGTTGTTTTTAAATTATACAAATATACGAAAAATTCCTCATTCATTTATTGAGTTGAATAAGTTATTTACATTTCAAATATATGAAACACCATTACTAAAACTGTTACCTCCAGAAATTCTTTGCCAGTCTCCAAAAGAACTCATTCGATATATTTTAGATATACAACAGGATTCCAAGAAGCTAAACGAATCGAAATTATTGATTGTTGGAGAGGGAGGGGTGGGAAAAACTTGTACTTTAAAAATGCTTACAGATGATGATTATGTTTTTAACCCTCACGAAGTATCAACAGAAGGTATTGATATAGATAAGTGGGTATTTACTGAAGACGGAAATGAGTATAAATTGAATATTTGGGATTTTGGAGGTCAGGAAATCTACCATGCAACCCATCAATTTTTCTTATCACGTCGATCCTTGTATTTGCTCATGTGGAGTGCGAGAAGTGATGCTACTGCTGGAAGGGTTGATTATTGGCTTAAAACCATTACTACTCTTGCAGGCAATAGTCCAATTATTTTAGTTATTAATCAATGTGATGAAGGGCAACGCATTACTCCATTCAATATTGCAGAATATCAAGCGAAGTATTCGCAAATTAAAGATTATATTAAAATTAGTTGTAAAGATAATATTTCTGAGAATAGAATGGCCCTTCGAGAATGCATACGAAAAGAGGTGAAAAAATTACCATTAATGGAAGAAAAGTGGAGTTTAAAAAGATATGGTGTTAGAGAGGAGCTAGAAAAATGTGTCTCCTCGAATTATATCCCATATGAAAAATATAAAGAGATATGTCAGGAGAAATTGTTATCCGACAATATTGATATTGAAAGTCTAATTAAGCAATTAAATGATTTAGGCATAGTTACGTATCATAGTAATGACAGTGAGCTACAAGGATATGTTATATTAGCTCCAGAATGGATTACAAATGCAGTATATAGTATCATTGATGAACAACAAAAAACCCTCAAAGACAGAAATGGCATTCTGAAGATATCTGATCTACCTAAAATATGGACAGATGAAAATCAGTACCCAAAATATATGTACACTTTTCTTTTAAAGATGATGGAAAGTTTTGATTTAGTCTTTCATATTGTTGATAACCAATATCTAATCGCAGAATTGTTAGAGGCGGAGCCACTTCCATCACCATGGGAATTTAATTCAAAGTCAACACGTAGATTTAATTATTATTATAAAGACTATCTGCCCGCCGGGATTATGACACGTTTTATCGTGAGAATAAATGAATTTCTGTATACAGATAGACATAATAAAAAAAGTTGCTGGCGTTATGGTGCGTATTTGGAGCACAATGATGTGCAAGCATCTGTTAAATTAAGAGAAACAGATAAAACCCTCAGTATTGAAGTATGTGGGGAAAATGGAATAAGTCGAAAAGATTTTTTGACAATTATTAGAAGTCACATTGATACAATAAATAATGATTATTCTAATCTTAATGTTACGAGAAATGTACCTTGTTGTTGTAATTCGGAATGTAAATATGAATTTGATTATGATCAACTTCTTGAAAGAAAACAAAAAGGAAAACCCACTGCAGAATGTGGATTCTCCTTTGATGATGTAAGTATTAATAAGTTGATAGATGATATTAAAGACATTAATGATTACTACTTAAATCTATTTGATATCCTTGTTAGGGATGTAAAAGCTGATAATGATTGGAGTCGTTCTGTCAGAGATCTTCTGTATATCGAATTCTCAGGAGTGAAAAAAGACGATGCATGGCATTTTTATGTAAAGCGAATTATAGATACACTCGTTGATCAGAGTCTATCAAATGAAGATAAATATGCCAATATAACATCAATAACATCACATATAACTAGTCGTGAGACAAGACCTTTTGATGATCCAAATAATTATTTCCGGTGGGTACATCTTTCTGACATCCATATAGGATATAATGAAGGGGGAATTAGTTGCCTCGATTTCAGGAAAGCTCTTCCAAACTATCTAAAAGACAAATTAAAAGATAAACAGCTTGATGGTTTGTTTATTACAGGTGATTTGCGTTATGCAAAAACTGAGGACAGTCCGTTAGAATATACAAAAGAAATGGTAGATTTTGTAAAAAAACTGAAGGAAGAACTGAACATTGCTGACGATTGTCTATTTATAGTTCCTGGAAATCATGATCTTCAAAGACGGGATAAAGATGGATCAGATAAGATATTGAAAGATCGGAATAAAATAATAAAAAAACTGAAAACGACATATTGGCCTAGTTCAGGAAAAATAAATAAGGAAATTTTGGAAAAATTAGCCTCTAATCTTAATGAATATGAGCAAATATATAAAGATTTAACTAGTAGAGAATGGGAGGGTGCACCTAAAATGGGTGAGATAATAAAGCCACATTTTGTAATTCCAACACCAAAAACAAACATACTGCACTTAAATACAGTTTTAACCATTTCTAATATATATGAGACGGATTTGATTGTCGGTAGAGAACGTCTAGAGAGGGCATGTGAAAATATAGATACGAATAAACCTACAATCGTATTAGCACATTACCCTTTTGAAGATATTTTAGAAAGTGAACGAAGGGTGATTGAAACTGACCTGAGAGATAAAGCAAATACCATACTTTATCTTTGTGGTCACAGCCATACAACTGCGCATATATTAATTGCTGCTACGAATGAGTCTCGCCCAATTCATGAATTCCGTTGTGGAACAAATATGGTTTCGGAGGGTACACCCAACTGGCAACCAGAATTAGTTGTTTATAGTGGTTGTATGGAACTATCATCTAAAAGTGGTTATGTAGAGGCATATAAATGGGTTAAGAATTCAAACTGGGTATTGGATACCACATTTTCTTTACCACAAAAATGTGCAGAAGATGGAAGAATATATTTTCCAGAGAGTGCAAGAGACGAGAAAGAGAAGTTCCCATAATGCAAGCAAATATATCTGGGTGTAAATATTACTGCATAGTTAATAGAACATAATAAGAGAAAAAATAGGGATTCTACTCCCTCTTCCGCTCGCAAACCTTCGGTTTGCTCGGCTAAGGCCGCCCCTTCGGGGCAGCCCGCCGGATAAACCGCGGCATCACCCCCCGCTGCCCCTTTGCCGTAAGCCCGTGCCGCTTCAAAGCCGTCTCCACACACTGCCGCGAACACCCCGCCCGAAGCGACAGCTCCCGGACACTCAGCCCCGCATCCACCAGCTCTTTTAACTTCGTTCTATCAAGTAATTCAGCAAAATCATACCAGTGTTTCATCAGGGGTAACCCCCTTCTTCGCCACTGGTCTTCAGCCGCAAGGAAAAACCTTGCTCCACTAAGGGCGAACCTGTCGGTTCACCCCGTTCGTACCAGTGCTTCACGACTTCACCTCAATCACATACCCCTTCGGGACCACCCGCTCCGACACATACCGGGAAAACTCCGGTGCCGGAAGCCGCGTCTCCAGATCCTTCAGATTCACCTGCTCATAATTCACGATCCGGTCCTTGATCAGCTTCTTCGTCGCATCATACAGGAACTTCTTCGACAGAAGCTTCCCCGCATCCGCCGGCGAAACAAACACCACCTCCGCAAACAGATCCGGCATCTCCTCGCGAAGCAGAGGAACATTCACGGTCTTGTTCTTCTTCTCCTCCCGCCGGAGAACAAACTCCGCAGACTCAAGACCGCCGGCTCTGATCTCATCGACCGTCTCCAGAAACCGGGTCTTATACTCCTTCGCCGCCGCTTCCAGCGCCGCCGTCATCTCCTGACAGAAAAACGCATCCGCATACTCCTCGGCAGGGTGAGGAAACGCCGTCTCCAGAATGGAGAGGACACATCCCGACTCCATCTTACCTGTGGGCATAGTGATCTTCCTCCTGCCGGGCGATGGCATCATGCATCTTCCGCAGCGCTATCTTTGACAGCGAGACAAGGTACTCCTCCTTCTCCGAATCGACCCGGAGCATCACCGATCCGCAGACTGGGCACCGGATCCTCTTCCGCCGCAGTTCGTCAAGGTCCCGGACCCAGAACTCCTTCGCCTCCACCGCAAAACAGTGCGGACAGGCAAACTTCACCGTGCGCCGATACTCGGATCCGTTCACAGGCCCACCTCCGCATAGGTCCGCCGGGAAACGATTCGGTGTATCGTGGACTTGTTCACGCCAAACTCCGCGGCGAGAAAACGCGGAGGTTCGCCGTCCGCATACCGTCGTCGGATCTCCCCCGTCTGCTCATCCGTAAAGATCCGCTTTTTTCGCCCGGATAGCGGGTGGTTATTGTCCCAGAACGGGATCAGCCGAAGGTTTGCGAGCCGGCAGTCCTCGATATTCCCGTTGATGTGGTCGATATGCAGATTCAGATCCACCGGCAGATCGTCCATCGTTCTGCAGGTCCCGCCGATGTAAACGGCCCGGTGCTTGGTGATGTTCACCCGGAATCCCTTATATCGGCACGGAGTGGAGAGATACCCGTTGTTTTGATAGGAAAATTTCAGAGGCTTTCCGGTGTTCCGCGAGATGATCTCGCCATTTTCCGCATCGACTCTCCAGGTCCCGGCAAGGATCCGCGAGAGGATCACCCGGTCCGCGATCCGGAGACCGAGGCAGGGGTTATGCTCCTGCGTCATTCTTCCTCCGGCCGTTCATTCGAGAACGTGATCTTGATGGTAAAGGTTTGACCGTCGAGGACCCGGTAGGGGAGGGCCTTCTCTTTAAGCTCTTCGAGGATGAGGTGGGCAAAGCGTTCGTGCATCGTGTTGACGATCGCCGCACATTGAATTGTCTTGGGGATTTCAAGGGAGTTGATGATCAGATCGATAACAGGAGATGCTTCGTAGTCGGTCTGGCTCCATATCCGGTTTTTGGTGTTTCGGTTTTGGGGATCGCTGGTGCCTGCGGGTCCGAAGGGGCGGACGGTGGGTTTTTCTGGTCTCGGGTCGAATCTGTTTTTGCCTGTTCCCTGAAACTGTTTAGACGCTGGTTTAGGGCAGGCATGTTTTTCGCGAATGGTTTCGCTGCTTGTGGTTTGTTTCTTTCTGTTCTGTCTCATTGTGTGATTCCTGTGATTTTTGCTAAGCGGGGATAGTTTTCTTTGAACTGTGCAATAACATCGAGGTAGATATCGGGATGTTTTTTCGCGAGGATGTCTGTCCTGTTTTTGAGGGCGAGTCTCGCACTTTCTCTGGTCTCAAAGAGGTAGAGGAAGGTGTTTTCGCTTTCGATGTCGCCGAAATAGATCTGATAGATGTCCTGGTCTGATGTTGCCGCCGGGTTTTGCTGCCCTATGCTCGCGATGTTTTCGAGGGCTTTTTCCATGAATCCAACGATCATGCCGGAAGCGTCTTTGCCGAACTGTTCTTTATATTGGTAAAGAAGAGGGGCTTTTGCTTCGGGGATGTAGACTTTGTAGTCAGGCATCGGTTTCTCCGTGGTCGTTTAGGTGTTTTCTCATGAGACCGAGGATCATTTTGGATGTGTGCGGTCTTTGGTACTTTCTGGAGAAGGCTTCGAAGGTTTTTCGATCCGGTTCTCCGATGTACATGGTGAATGTCAGTCCTATGTTTTTCACTTCCTTGTTTGTTCGGTTTTTGGCAAGTCGTATGACTTACAAGGATAGATGGGTTTTGCAGATATTTAATATTAATTATTTGCATCAAATAGTATGTAAATTTGCATATTTTGTGTTTGAACAGGTATGTGGAAAGGTATGTGTGTATGTAGATATATGTGGTGAAAAAAAAGGATAGGGGGGTAAGGACTACGTCCGTAAGTAAGTAAATACGGGAAGAAAATTGCTCATCAATCACTTTTTTTTTATAAGTATAGTATGTACTTTGTTTTGTACAGAAGAGAGAGAGAGAGAGAGAGAGAGAAAGCAAAAACACATTTGTCTATGTGTGTATGTAAGTACGTCTTTCCTTCCGTCCGGACGTAGTCGGGAGGGAGGTATCGTTTTTTTTTATTTTGTGTATGTAGGTACATGTGTAGATACATGCATAGTATTTCGCGGTGTTGTGATCCAGAGCGGGAAAAACTGGGGTCTTTATGAGATGTACTTCGATTTCGTGTATGGGAAGGTGCACAAGCATGAGAAAAAAAACCAACCGCGAATCGGCGCGAATCCGCCCTTCGGGCGAGGCGAATCGGATTTGCTTATCCTCACTTTCGCAACCCAGCTTCGCTGTCTTGCTCATCCCTTCATCGGGACCGTTCGGGCAAATCCTGTCGGCACCCCAGCGCCTCCCGGGGATTATTTCCTCCCCGTTTCATTTTGAGATTGTCAGAAAAGAACAATTACCTCATTTAGTAATGCTGAATGAACATCTCACTCAAAGGAGCCGCTGGGGCGGCGACAGGATTTGCCCGAACGGTCCCGATGAAGGGACGAGCAAGTCGAGGGCGGGGTGAGCCGATAGGCTCGCCCTTAGCTGAGCAAACCGAAGGTTTGCGAGAGACTTGCGAGAGTGAGGATCAGCAAATCCGATTTTTCTCGCCCGTAGGGCGGATTCGCGCCGATTCGCGGTTGGTTTTTCTCAGGTTTCTACAATCCAACAAACTCCTTTCCGAATTGGATCCCCACCAACACCGTGTACCTCCTGCTTAACAAAAGATGGGGTCGCAGATATTCGCAAAGCTCCCAATGAAAAAAAACGCTGCGGGTTCGCTGCGAGGGGTCAAAGACCCGAATAAAAGAGGTTGAATACGGATCAGGTTTTCCCCTGTCCTTTTTCCAGGATCTCTTTGATGCATCCAAGAATTAATGGTGAAAACAGGGTCCGGATGCATGGATCTCTGTAGTCTATCTGGGCCAAAATGCCTCGCTGTGCGTCGGGGTACTGCCATTGGTGGCTCCCCTTCGTCAGATACTGCGGTGTAATTGTTTGGTTCTTCTGATTCAGATAGGATTCTGCCCCGCTGAGTTTGTGGTCCATTGGGGTCTAATGAATACATAGGTTTTTTTGATATTTAATTGCTGTTGTTTTGTATTGGTATTATATACTCTGGCGTATATAAGTTTACATACAGACATGGTTGCAGTGAAAAGTAAGAAGCCTTTGCTGAGCACACGGGTGAGCTGGGAGGTTTATGATCGTGTGATCGCTTTGACGAAGGGGGAGAAGCCGCAGTTTGAGTCGATCAGTGATTATCTGACGGCGACGATTTTGACGGATCTTGCACGGAGAGATATGGGGATCGATGCGGAGAAGGCGAAGATGCTTTTGATGCTGCAGGATCCGGAGATCCAGAAGGAGCTGTGCAGAAGGCTGCTGTGAGCGGGCCATCCCTTTAGGGGCGGTCTCAGCCAAGCAAGTCATCAGACTTGCGACCAAATCTTTGATTTGCGACTGCGGATCGGCGGCGCAGCCGGCGATCTTAGCCGAGCAAGTTTTCGAAGGAAACTTGCGACTGGATGGGTCGAAGGATTTTGGGATCGGGCCTTAGCCCGGGCAGACTCACGTTCGATCAGCGTAAAAAAAGAACGTGGAGACCTGATCCGTTTTCTGTCCAGCGTTACAGGCTTTGCCCATCAGCAGCTGCCGCAGCAAATCCAAGGGCAAAAATACGGGCGAGGCAGGCATCCCACTCTATATTGAGCTTTTTTCGCTGCTCTTCGATGCTGTCCATATGTTTTTGCGTGATACAGATCTGCATTGCCGGTATCTCGTCCTGTGGTCGATCGGGATAGAGCTCAGAATCCCCATAACCTTTTGGAAAAGCCTCTTCTGCTCCCTCGATATGGGATACTTGTTTTTCGTTAAAAACGTAGGTCATTCCTGAAAAATACAGAACATCTTTCTCGAGAATGGTGAAATCCACTTCTACTTCATTGTCTTTTTCTGACATATATACAACATCTGCATAGATCAATATAAATCCCTAACCGCGCGGTGCGATAATGCCTCCGCTTTTGGCGGAAACACGGTGCTCAGTGAGAGAGATGGGTTACAAAAATTGAGGAAAAAGTGGAGAGGATACCATTTTGGAGAGGATGGCCGGATTTTTGGTTGTGCCGGTATTTTCTCCACCTCGTGCTGAAATTTTCGATTGATTTATTAGAATTGGCATGCAATTTACTGTCATTGTACTTCTTTCCAAGAGTATGTAATTTCTTTTTGGAGTAAATCTATGAGTTTAGGGTCAAATATATCTGAGAAAGCAAATCTTATCTGGGCAATTGCTGATAAATTGACCGGGACATACAAGCCGCATGAATACGGGGAAGTCGTCCTTCCCCTGACGGTTATCCGGCGGTTTGACTGTATTCTCGTGGATAAAAAGGCCGCGGTGCTTGCCGAGTACGAGAAGCAGAAGTCTCTTCCAAATCCGGATCCGATCCTTCGCATAGTTGCCGGGTATGATTTTTACAATACCAGTAAATTTACGATGAAAACCCTGCTGGATGATCCGGACAATATCGAGGCAAACTTCCGGAATTATCTGAATGGTTTTTCGAAGAATGTGCAGGAGATCATTGAGAAGTTCCGGTTCGACGCCCATATCACGATGATGGCGACGAAGGGGATTCTGTATAATGTGCTGAAGGAGTTTACGACGGAGAAGGCGAATCTTCATCCAGATCATATCTCGAATCTTGAGATGGGATATATTTTCGAGGAGCTTGTACGGAAGTTTTCAGAGGCGCACAATGAGGATGCGGGTCAGCACTATACGCCGCGTGAAGTGATCGAACTGATGGTGAATATTCTGTTCGAGGATGACGGCGAGGCTTTGACAGGTTCGAAGGTGATGAAGACGTTGTATGATCCGGCGTGCGGGACGGGTGGTATGCTTTCGGTGGCGTCGGAGCATTTGCAGGAGATGAATGCCGATCTGCAGCTTTTGTGTTTTGGTCAGGAGCTGAATGATCAGACGTTTGCGATCTGTAAGGCGGATCTTTTGATCAAGGGCGGGGATGCGGATCAGATCAAGTGCGGGAATACGCTTTCGGGCGATGCATTTACAGGGATGCATTTCGATTATATTTTGTCGAATCCGCCGTTTGGGCGTGAGTGGAAGAATGAGAAGACGGCGGTTGATCGTGAGGCGAAGCTTGGGTTTGCGGGCCGGTTTGGTCCGGGTCTTCCGGCGATCGGTGATTCGCAGCTGTTGTTTTTGCTGACGGCTCTTTCGAAGATGAAGGCTGAGGGGTCGCGTGCGGCGATCATTCATAACGGGTCTCCGCTGTTTACGGGGGATGCGGGAAGCGGTCCGTCGGAGATCCGCCGCTATATTCTGGAGCATGATCTTTTGGATGCGATCATTGCTATGCCAAATGATATTTTCTATAATACGGGCATTGCGACCTACATCTGGGTTTTGTCGAATAAGAAGGCTGAGCATCGGATAGGTAAGGTCCAGCTGATCAATGGGAATCAGATGTTTGAGAAGAGGCGGAAGTCGCTTGGGAGTAAGAGGAATGATATCCCGAGGAGTGCGATCGATGAGATCACGCGTCTGTATGGGGATTTCCGCGAGTCTGAGGTTTCGAAGATTTTCAGGAATGAGGAGTTTGGGTACCGGAAGATCACGGTGGAGCGGCCGCTTCTGGACGCGTCAGGGAAGCCGGTTTTGAAGAAGGGGAAGGTGCAGGCTGATGCTTCGCTGCGGGATACGGAGAGCGTGCCTCTTGGAGAGGATGTGGATGCGTATCTGACGCGGGAGGTTTTGCCGTTTGCGCCGGGTGCCTGGGTGGATGAGTCGAAGACGAAGATCGGGTATGAGATCCCGTTCACGCGGTATTTCTATACGTATGAGGCTCCAAGACGGAGTGAGGAGATAAGAGCGGAGATCTTAGCTTTGGAGAAGGAGCTTGACGGGAGCCTGGCGGAGATCTTTCGATGAGGGGGGAGGGAGAGATGAGCGAAAATGAACCGCCCCGCTCAAAAGAATGTATTGTGGCATATTTAGATTTGCTCGGCGTCAAAGAAAAAATTCTCAATGATGATGATAGTGAAACAAATCTTGCAATAATAAGAAAATTGTATAATGAGGTTATCGCTCTCCAAAACGAAAAAAACCCGACTCTCAAGATATTTCAGACATGCAAATTCAAAATATTCTCAGACAATATCGTGTTTATACAGGAACTATCTAATGATCCCAATGATTCAATAGACGCTATTGAGGGATTATTTCGAATATTTGGAGTTGTTGCTGATTTCCAGTATTGTGCATTTTTAAATTACCGTTGGTTATTACGCGGAGGGATTGTTCAGGGTCCACTCTATTCGGATGAGGATATCGTTTGGGGTAAGGCTCTTGTAGCCTCGCATTATTTGGAAGATAAACTTGCAATATTTCCAAGGGTAATTATTGATGAGCAATTACATCAGCTAATATTGAAATCTGAATCTCACATTAAGGATATCAGGATAAAGATCGATTCTGATGGTTATTCTTATGTTGATTATTTAAATTTCATGTTTATTGATGGACTAAACCCATATCAGTTGACTCCATTTCTGACTATGGAGTTCCCCAAAATACAAAATACTTTCATAGATATGCTTTCAAAAGTACCAACAGATGCAAAACCAGAATCTAAAAGTATTCGTGCGAAATACAGGTGGCAAATTAATTATTATAATGGGGCATGCAAAGAGACTGGTTTTGAGGAATATTGTGTCGATCCCGGGTTAATTTTGTCTTATGAGGAGGGCATATCAGAATGAATTCTATTCCAACTGGATGGACTAAAAACAGAATGAAATACTGTGTTACTCTTAATCCTAGTTATTCCAAAAATCTGAATGATTCGGATTCAATATCATTCATTCCCATGGAATGTTTAACAAATGGCTCCATCTGTCCTAAAACAGATGTTGTTGGAAGAGTTAAGACAGGGTATACATTTTTTGCTGATGGGGATATTATTATGGCAAAAGTCACCCCTTGTTTTGAAAACGGAAACATAGCCATAGTACATAATCTCTTGAATGGAGTTGGGTTTGGAACATCCGAATTGTATGTTTTCCGATCTAAAACAATAGATACTGTATATCTTTTCTATTATTTACAAAATGATCAGTTCAAACAACTCTGTATAGGTACGATGTATGGAACCGGCGGTTTGAAACGAGTTTCATTAGATTTCATTCGCAATTATACATTTTATGTACCACCATTCGCAAAACAACAACAGATCGCCTCTTTCCTCGACACAAAATGCTCCTTGATCGATTCCACCATCGAAAAAGAACGCGAGGTCATTGAGAAGCTGAAGGAATACCGGCAGGCGGTCATCACCGAGGCGGTGACCAAAGGGATCCGTCCCGGTGTTTTGATGAAGGACAGCGGGGTCGAGTGGATCGGGGAGATCCCGGAAGGGTGGGATGTATTCCGGGTAAAATATCTATTGACTGAGTGTGAAGAGCGATCATTAAACGGCACCGAAGAACCTCTCTCCATGAGTCAAAAATATGGTATAATTAAATCGTCTGATCTGGATATTCCAAATCCTGCATCATCCTATGTTGGAGGTAAATTGGTTTTTGAAGAGGATCTTGTCTTCAATAAACTCAAAGCTCATTTAGGCGTCTTTTCCCTGTCTAAATATATGGGTGTAGTCAGCCCGGATTATGCTGTATATCATGGAATAAATGATACAAATGCCAAGTTTCTCGAATACTTGTTTAAGACAGGAAAATGTATTTGTGAATTTAAAAAATATATCCGTGGTGTTGGGGCTGGCTTAAGTCGATTATATACTTCTGACCTCTTTAATATCAAAGTTGCAATTCCTCTGTGTGATGAACAACAATTAATTGTTGAATTTCTTAACTCAAAATGCTCTGATATCGACGCGACCATCCAAAAACGGGAGCTTGCTATCGAAAAGCTGACCGCGTATAAACAGAGCCTCATCTACGAGTGCGTCACCGGAAAGAAGGAAGTTTTAGCGTGAGTGAAGAGGAAGAAAAGCAGTTAGCTTATCAAAATAATGAGGAGGTGCAAAACAGGTTGATGGATTTATATAATCAAATAAGTGAGTGTAATTGGGCAAAAACTCAATACGAACTTCGCAATCTGAAAAACACCCTGTATATTTTTGAAGAAAATTACAAAGAACTGGTTAACCATTTTAAATCTTTTCAATACCAAGGCAAAATAGACCTCAGGCCTAATCTATCTCAAGATGAATATGAAAATATCCAGCTCAAATCCGCACGATATCTTTACAACTATTTGTCTGCTGCAAGAACTTTGCATTATCATACTAAAATATTCATGAATAAATATAAGAACACCTCATTTGATGAAGCTGCCATGAAAAAAGTCTCATCACTTTTCCCGGATGAATTAAACAAATTCCTTCCAGAGTTAAGAAATTACATGGTTCACCAAGGCCTCTATCATCATTGTCTCCTGACAGACATCACCAAACAACCAAGAGAAATAAGGATGGTTTTTAATAAAAATGAATTATTGGAGTCTAAAAAGTGGTCTGAGGATAGTCGAAAATATATACTTTCTTGGGACGGAGATTTTGAGCTGGAACTATTTTGTGAGGACTATCATGAGAAAGCGACCGAATATTATACTTGGTTCTTCTCCGCTCTAATGGAATATCATGATAAGGATTTGAAAGAATATGAGAAATTAAATAATGAATATAAACTGACTGCATCTAAATATAATAGGAAACGTCAATAACATCTTCATCAAAAAAAAGTAGATTTATATTTATTTTGTGTGGGAGTTATTACAAGCGGTTAGTTCCTGATGTATATCTCAGAACAACACGAAATCGCTTTTTTTTCTTTTTTACTGATCGCTCACTCTCGGGGGGATTTCTTTGGAAGAAGTCGGGAGATTCTTTTTTTCTCTTTTTTTAGAGCATTCGCTTTCGTGCACGGGATTCCTCGGAACTATGAGATATCCCACCGCGAATAATCGCGAATAAACGCGAATCGCATTTTTCCTGTTCCGCCCTCTTGACCTTCGGTCGCGTCACTACGCTCCGCCTAATCGGCTCCGCGTGGTCGTGACGGCGGAACGAAAAATGCTGGAAAACCCGCGTCGCGGGTTTTCTTTAAAGAAGTTCAAATCCTTGTAATAAAAAACATATCTGTATTTAATCGGGAGAAAACCCGCGACGCGGGTTTTCCAGCATTTGTCCAAGAGCCAAGGCTCTTGAGACGTCTCACGAGCTTACAGCTCGTGGACTTTCCACGCTGGCGTTCCGGCCACGCGGAGCCGATGAGGCGCAGCGTAGGAACGCGGCCGAGGAGTGAAACGACGAGGACAAGAAGACAGCGTAAGGAAAATGCGATTCGCGTAGGCGTGCAAACCTTCGGTTTGCGTGCCGCCTCAAACGGACTATGTCCGTTTGGGCTTATTCGCGATTATTCGCGGTGGGCTATCTCATGTTTCCACACCCTGCCGTACCCTTCCCGAATCTAACTCCCCCTCCCCCTCACTCATTTTTTTGCATCGTAAAACCCCATCCTCTCTCAGTGAGAAGCCAACTCACACAGCCAAGGGGGGGCATTATCGCACCGCGCGGTCAGGGGTTTATATAATTCAGCATCGAATCAGAATAGTGAGGGCAGAAGAGGTAATCTTCATCTCTCTGTCCGATCGGTCTGCAGCGGGTTTTTTGCGTTTTCCCGTTCAGATCGACAATACTCTGTCGTTAGAACTCAACTTTCACCCGGATGGTGCCGCCCCTTCCATATTCTCGCGGGAAGGGGCTTCTTTTTTTCCTGGATTTTCACCGCTTCACACGGAGAGCGAAGCGGAGCTTTCCGAATAAGTGAGTGAAGCGAAACGAAGAGCAAATCTCTGATTTGCGATTCCCGATTCGTTCTTTTGCATGTATCCACACCCCCCAATCTATTCATACCTGATTCTCTCCGGGTATGCAGATCCGCACCCCCCTCCCCCTCATAAACCCGGCAGAAGAATTCAGAAAAACCATAATTATCACCCAGATTCAGAAAAAACCTCCATATAACTCTTCATCATCAAGGTATGTAACACAAACCATAAAACACGAAAAACTGCATACCTTCAATCAGGTATGTAACAAATACTATAATCACCACAAAGTTACATACTTAATATATTGCAGCACCCATGGATCTAAACCTAAGAATAGAAAAACGCCCCTCGGCATCAGGAGACAAATATTATCTCGTCAGAGATATCCGTGTCGGGAAAAAGGGAACAAAAGTCTCCCGTCTCATCAAAACAGGTTCACCTCCAACACCTGAAGAAGAATATGCAGCCAAAGAAACCCACGGACCCGATATACTGGAACAGGCTGTAAACAAATACGGAGAACTCAGATCAGAAACTCTCAAATATGCATACATCCCAAAATCCATCGGCCGTGAAATAGAAAAGATCCGCTATATCCACAAAATATTACAGGACACCCTCACCTCTCACGAACTCGAAGAATACGAAAAAAACTGCGAATACCAGTACGTCCACGGAACCACCTCCATCGAAGGAAACACCCTTGACCTTCGTGAGACAAAACAACTCCTAAACGACAACATCGCTCCCGACAACAAACTCCTGCGTGAAATCAACGAAGTCCAGAACTTTAGACTCGTCAAAAAATACCGTGACTCCTCCAAAAAACCCGTCACCATTGAATTCATCCTGAAAATCCACCAGCTCATCATGACCAACATCGACATAGAAATGGCAGGCGTATTCCGCCGATCGAACGCCATTGGCATCGTCGGATATGACGGGCTGCTCCCTCCGGCAGACATCATCGAAGAAAGCCTCCAGGGAATCATCGACGAATACTACCGGAAAGTATCAGAAGGATACTGCCCCTTCGAACAGGCAGTACTCTTCCACCACAGATTTGAATGCATTCACCCGTTCAATGATGGAAACGGAAGAACCGGGAGGGAGATCTTCAACTACCTCCTTATCAGAGACAAATTCCCCAGAATGTTCTTCATCGCAGAAAACTTCCGCAAACAATACCTTGCTGCACTCAACAGAGGGGACAAAGAAGATTATGCGGGCATGATCGCACTCTTCGCCTCTATGATCATAAAACAACATAACAACGTCATGGAAAGATTAATGGAACAAAACCCCAAAAAACCACAATAATTTATTACCTCATCGTATTCCATATACTATTCAGTGACAAAACCCCATGCCGGACCCGATATTAAACGAAAAACAACTCGAAGAAGATATTGAAACCTACCTCACCGAACATGGGGGATACGAACACGGCGACCCCAAACGATTCGACAGGAACCTCGCCCTCGACAAACAGACCCTCCTCACCTTCATACAAACCACCCAGCCCAAAACCTGGGAAAAATACACCACCATATACGGCGAAAAAAGCGAAACCCAATTCATCCGGCGGGTCACCGAAGAAATCAACCGGCAAGGCCTTCTCAAGATCCTCAGAACCGAAATCGCCGACCGGGGACTCCGGTTCAAACTCATCTACTGGAAACCTGAAACCTCCATAAACAAAGAAACCTCTGCCCTCTACGAGCAAAACATTCTCCACTGTACCCGGCAGCTTCACTACTCCCCCTCATCAGAAAACAGTGTCGACATCGTCCTCTTCATAAACGGCATACCCTTAATCTCCCTCGAACTCAAAAACCAGTTCACCGGTCAAAACGTCACCAACGCAATAAGCCAGTACAAATTCGACCGAAGCGGCCGCGACCCCATCTTCGAATTCAAAAACCGGATCCTCGTCCACTTCGCCGTCGACCTCTACGAAGTCTGGATGACCACCCGCCTTGCAGGCACCCGGACCCGGTTCCTCCCCTTCAACCAGGGATCAAACGGCCCGGGCGTCACCGGCGGAAAAGGTAACCCTGCCTCCCCTGATGGAAGCTACCCCTCATCCTACCTCTGGAAAGAGATCCTCCAAAAAGACACCCTCCTTGAACTCCTCCACAAATACCTCCACATCGCAAAAGACGACAAAACCGGCAGAGAAGCCCTCATCTTCCCCAGATACCACCAGCTCGACGTCGTCACAAAAATCCTCAGAAACGTCAAAACAAACGGATCCGGCAAAAACTACCTCATTCAGCACAGTGCAGGATCCGGCAAGTCCAACTCCATCGCCTGGCTCGCTCACCGGCTCATGGGACTCCATGACGATACAAACACCAAAATATTCCAGTCCGTCATCGTCGTAACCGACCGAAAAGTCCTCGACTCCCAGCTCCAGGAAACCATCTACCAGTTTGACCACGTCCCGGGCGTCGTCATAAAAATCGACAAAAACTCCTCCCAGCTCAAAGACGCCATCAATGCAGGGGTCCCCATCATCATCACCACCCTCCAGAAATTCCCCGTCATCTACGAAGAGATCGAAAGCAAAAACCGGAATTTTGCTGTCATCGTAGACGAAGCACACTCATCGCAGACCGGCGAATCCGCCAAAAAACTCAAAAAAGCCCTGGCAGAAACCGAAGACCTCGAAGAATACGCCAGAGTTGAAAACGCCGAAGAAGACCAGAGACCCGACGGAGAAGACAAACTCAACGAAGAACTCAGAACCCACGGTCAACACAAAAACCTCAGCTTCTTCGCCTTCACTGCGACCCCGAAACACACCACCCTCCAGGTCTTCGGCGAAAAACAGCCCGATGGAAGCTACCTTCCGTTCCACATCTACTCAATGCGGCAGGCGATCGAAGAAGGCTTCATCCTCGACGTCCTCAAAAACTACACCACCTACCGGATGTATTACAAAATCATCAAATCCATCCCTGACGACCCTGAACTGGAAACCACCGCAGGCGTACGTGCCGTCAAAAAATACGAAAGCCTGCACCCTCACAACCTTGCACAGAAAACCGCCGTCATCGTAGAACATTTCAGAAACCAGACCAAAAACCAGATCGGCGGAAAAGCCAAGGCAATGCTCGTAACCTCCTCCAGACTGCACGCCGTTCGCTATCTCTTCGAGTTCAGACGCTACATAAAAGATCAAAAATACGACGACATCGACGTCCTCGTCGCATTCTCCGGAGAAATCAATGACGAAGGGGAAAGCTGGACAGAAGAGAAGATCAACAAAACACAAGACGGCGAGACCATCAAAGAAAAACAGCTCCCAAAAGAGTTCCATGACAACTTCAACTTCCTCATCGTCGCAGAAAAATACCAGACAGGATTCGACGAACCCTACCTTCACACAATGTTCGTCGACAAAAAACTCTCCGGCATAAAAGCCGTCCAAACCCTCTCCCGGCTCAACAGGACCATGGAAGGAAAAGAGGAGACCTTCGTCCTTGACTTCGTAAACACCGCCGAGGAGATCCGGGACTCCTTCCAAACCTACTACGAAACCACCAGGCTTGAGGAAGAAACCGATCCCAACATCCTCTATGGTCTCAAATCCGACCTCGACGCCTACCAAATCTATACCTATCCCGAAGTCGAAGCATTCGCAGCGAAATTCTTCAAATCCTCAGAAAACCAGGAAAAGGAACTTCTTGGAAAATTATCCGGCTACCTCAAACCCGCACTCGACAGATACGCGGCAAAACCCGAAGAAGAACGCGACACCTTCAAATCGATTCTGGCAAGGTACATCAGGACCTACGGATTCATAACCCAGATCCACCGGATGTATGACAAAGACCTGGAAAGATTCTACCTGTTTGCGAAGTTCCTGAACAAAGTCCTTCCCAAAGGGAAACAGATCGTCATCGAGATAGATGACAAGATCCTGATGGAATACTACCGGCTCGAAAAAACCTATAACGGTTCGCTGGTTCTGGAACCGGGCGTGGAGATAACGCTTAAACCGACCACCGGCTTTACCGGGAAAAAGGAAGAGCTGAAAGATACTCTCACTGAGATCATCAGGAAGATCAACGAGAAGTACGGCACGGAGTTCACGAATCAGGATGTAGTTGCGAGACAGCTCAGAGACATGATGATCGATGACTCCCATCTGGAATTTTTTGCACAACACGATTCTGAAGATATGTTTGCCACAAAGTTTAACAAAGACTTTGAGACGAAACTGGTCAATCTGTATCTCCTGAATGACCAGTTCATGGGACTTATCATGCATGATGAAGCAGCAAAGAAGCTCCTTCGTGATGAACTGCGGCATGAGGTCTATCGGTATTTCAGAAAGGCAGGAGAAGCCGGGGTGTTGTGAGAGAGGTATATGCAGGGGGATATGTTGCGTGTGAAATATGGGGGCCACAGAAAATAGGATACCCCACCGCGGGCCTTCCCTTGCCGGATCGCACGTCTATCGACTTGGTCGCAAATCAAAGATTTGCTCAGCTAAGGGACCTAAAGGTCCCCGCCTCGGCTGAGGTCGTCGACTTCGTCGCCGACCCGCAGTCACTCCCCGCACCCCCGAATTAGATAATATATCTATCTCAGACCTCTTCCGAGATATCCTCGTTCCAGACAGCCGGATTCTCTTCGATATAACTCTTCATCATCAAAATCAGCTCCGGATCATTCAGGATCGTCACCTTGACCCCGCGTGAACGCAGAAACGCGGGTTCTCCCGGATAATTGACATCCTCACCCACAACGACCTCCGGGATCTTATACAGCAGGATAGCGCCGGAACACATTATGCATGGTGAGAGGGTGGTGTACAGCGTGCATTCTTTGTAGAAAGACGCGGGATGCCGGCCCGAATTCGAAAGAGCATCCATCTCTCCGTGCAGGATCGGATTGCCCAACTGGACCCGCCGGTTATGTCCCCGCCCGACGATCTCTCCGTTTCGAACGATAACGGCCCCTATCGGGATCCCTCCTTCGCTTCGTCCGAGAAGTGCTTCCTCATATGCGGCCAGCATATACTGATCCATTGATTTCGTCATGATGGTTCCCTGAATTATATATGCAGAGATGGGAACACAAGAGTGATAATTGTTCGTTTTGTGATGAGGATATCTGAACCGGGACGAACCAACTATCATAAGCGCGGATGGGACAAGTGCACAAAAGATACGTAAACAAAACACGGGGACGTTATCGCCCGCATTCCTGGAGAGAGAAAAATAGAGATGAGGATGAGGATGATTTGTTGAGTGTATAAAGTAGAGAAAATGCACCAGGTAGATGAGGTATAGATAATATACGAGTTCTATTAATAATCAGTATGATACTAAACCAAAAATCTATAGAGGTGTCTTCAGACACTTTTCAACAGCTAAACAAGTATAAACTCTCCATCAATGTGGTTTCTGGGCGTACTATGAGTTTGGAGAACGCCATTTTGGATTTGCTGGACATAGCGCATTCGAAAGAGTATATGTGTGTTATCCCGCGTGACGCCACGACGATATACGGTCTCGGTCGAACGGGTAACGAAGCTAAACGTGCCGCCTACAAATATCTGGGCGAGAATCGACCTGGCGACGCCCTCGCTGATTGTCTTGTTCTTGAATGTACCCCCGAAGTATTTGCGTATGTTAACCAGCACGGGGGAATCCCTATCGACAGGGACTATTTCAGCATTACCCAACGTCAAAATAAAGCCCGGATCGTTACTCTTACCCGCATTCGTTCAGTAGAAGAGTGAAATTATTCTTCTCTCTTTTAGACCTCGTTAACGCCTCGAGGATCTTGTACAGCAGGATCGGATTGCCCAACTGGACCCGCCGGTTATGTCCCCGCCCGACAATTTCTCCGTTTCGAACGAGAACGGCGCCGATCGGAATGCCCCCTTCGCTTCGTCCGGCAAGCGCCTCTTCATATGCGGCCCGCATATACGGGTCCATAGATTCCGTCATGATGATCCCTTATCTCTGTATGCAAAAATAGACCTGCAGAAATGATAAACATACGTTTTTCGGTGGGACCAAAACCCAACCAACCCCTGAAATACCCATCTCACCCGGCTTTCCTGTACCGAAATAAATATGCCTTTAAAAACCAAAATACATAAGAATATTTAGATCTGACCGTATCGGGAAAAAACCCGGCAGACACATATCTGAATGCCGTAAATAGAGTTGGAAAATACAAGGAAAAGGAAGTAATACATGAAAGTTATTTACAGCGATGGAACAATCGGCGAGTGCCCAAAAGAAGAAGAACTGCAGGTCATACGTCACACTGCAGCTCATGTATTGGCTCAGGCGGTCAAACGCCTGTACCCTCAGGCAGCTTTTGCCTACGGGCCTGCGACCGAGAAGGGTTTCTATTATGATGTTGACCTCGGAGACACAAAACTTTCAGACAGCGATCTTGCCGCGATCGAACAGGAGATGCGGGAGATCATCAAGGCCAACCTGCAGATAAAACCGTCCATTCTCCCGCGTGCTGAAGCATTGAAGCTGATGGAAGAGCGAAACGAGCCGTACAAGATCGAGCATATCGCCGATCTGGACGAAAACGTGCCGCTGTGTTTCTACGAGCAGGGCGAATACATCGATATGTGCACCGGTCCGCACCTTACCTACACCAAGACCCTCAAAGCCTTCAAACTCACCGGACTGTCCGGCGCATACTGGAAAAACGACAGCAAAAACAAAATGCTGACGAGGATCAACGGGACCGCGTTTTCGACCGGAAAAGAGCTTGAGGATTTCCTCAAACTCCAGGAAGAAGCGGAACGCCGCGATCACCGCAAGATCGGGAAAGAAATGAAGCTCTTCATGTTCTCCGACGAGGGTCCGGGATTCCCGTTTTTCCTGCCGAACGGCATGATCGTGAGGAATGCTCTGCTCAATTACTGGCGTGAACTTCATGCAGAGAACGGGTATCAGGAGATCTCGACACCTCTGATCATGAACCGCTGTCTTTGGGAAACCAGCGGTCACTGGGATCACTACAAGGACAATATGTATGGAACAAAGATCGATGACGAGGATTACTGCATTAAACCGATGAACTGCCCGGGAGGCGTGATGGTCTACGCAAACGAGCCGCACAGCTATCGGGAACTTCCGATGCGTCTTGCTGAACTCGGTCTAGTACACCGCCACGAGCTGAGAGGCACCCTTCAAGGCCTGTTCCGTGTCCGCTGTTTCACGCAGGACGATGCACATATCTTCATGAGAAAGAACCAGATCGCAGATGAGATCGCAGGCGTTGTCCGGCTCATCAACGAGGTCTACACCAAGTTCGGCTTCGAGTATTTCCTGGAACTCTCCACCCGCCCGGAAAACAGTATGGGCAGCGATGAGGACTGGGAAGCGGCTACCAACGGTCTGAAGGATGCGCTTGATCAGCTGAAGCTCCCTTACACGATCAACGAAGGGGACGGAGCATTCTACGGCCCGAAGATCGATTTCCACTTAAAGGACTGTCTCGGCCGAACCTGGCAGTGCGGCACGATCCAGCTCGATTTCCAGATGCCGATCAACTTCGATCTTTCCTATGTGGATGAGAATGATGAGAAACAGCGGCCGATCATGATCCACCGGGTCTGCTTTGGTTCGATCGAGCGGTTTATCGGCATCCTGACCGAGCATTTCGCCGGCAGGTTCCCGGTCTGGCTCGCACCGATGCAGGCAAAGATCCTTCTCGTGACAAAGAAGAGCGAGAGTTATGCAGAAGAGATCTATGCGATGCTGAAAGATGCAAAAATTCGCTGCGAGCTTGACAACCGCAATGAGAAGATCGGGTATATGATCAGGCAGGCGAATTACACCGAGCGTGTCGCGTACATGATCATTATCGGCGAGAAGGAGCTGGAGGAGCACACCTTGTCGATCCGTACCCGCGACGGTAAGACTGTCACGATGACGCCGGATGAGTTCCTGACGAAGATCAAATACGATATCGAAAACAGAGTCTGATTTTTTGACGGGGCGGGGAATAACCCCGTTTTATTTTGTATCGATGTGATGTGGATATTTCCAAATCACAAAGATTTGGGACAAAACCGAATCCTGTCCTTATCTGTGGGAATACCATTACATACAGATTTCCACTCGCCGTTTTTGCAGACTTCATATTTTTCAAAAGCGCATGGGAGTCCGTTTGCCGTAGTTATGTCACTGCTGTCCATAAGCTGAAAATGCAGATGCGGAGCAAAAGAATTGCCGGAATGACCCACTCTCCCGATCATCTCACCCTTTTTAATTCTCTGTCCAACGGTCACCTGAACCGACCCTTTCTGCAGATGGACGAGCGCGGCATATACATTTTCGCCGCATTCCATAACGATGTAGTTGCCAGCAATCACTTGTGCGTCGTCTTTTTCCGGATCGAAGTGATGCGCATTTTTATAAGCGTTGGACATGTCAGAAATCAAATTCGTCCGTGCCCGTTCTTCATAGCCATCCTGTGCCTGGACAACGATCCCGTCACACGGTGCATACACTTCCCGGCCCCAGCAGTAATATTCCATTAAAGGAACTCCGAATAATAGATAGTGCGGCAAACTCACGCGATAGGCAGGCCAGCCCTTTCTTGTCCAATCCACTTGAATAAAGTCATAAGCATATCTTGTTCCGAACCGATTTGTGCCGTGACTCGGAATTTTTTTCCCGGGGGTGGTAGGAGAGAGCCATTCTCCCCTCAAAGGAAACTCTACTATTATCGGCTCAGGTTCTTTACTCATCTGATACCTCCTTTCATTTTTTCACCACCAATAATGTTGATTGTTCGCTATCCATCATCGTTTATCTTGCGGTAGGATTTCGACCAACCCCATCACGCGGATGCGTTCATACCAGCGTTCTTTTTTTTTTGGAGGGAACACAGAAAAACAGCATAGCCAGCTCATTTCTGCATCAGAAAACGAATATGAAACAGCATCAATTCAATTGATCGTACGTTTGCAAAAAAAAGGACAATGTGATGCCTTCAGCCGGAATTGAACCGGCGACAACTAGATCTTCAGTCTAGCGCTCTCCCGACTGAGCTATAAAGGCTCTTGCGTAACTAATGTTAGTATAATAACTATTTATAATAATCTGATTGCATCTCTCAAACATCTTATACATTCCAAAAACGAATTACTACACAATGGTCAAGAGCAATAATACAAAAAACGGGTCCAATAAGCAGACCCTCCAGGAAAAAATCGTTGGACGAACCACAAATATCGTCCACCTGACCCACAACGACTTAGACGCCGCAGGATCGGACGCAGTCTGCCGGATGACATTCGGGAACGAGATCCTCACCCTCTTCTCCTCAGTTGGAAAATTCACCTGGTTCACAGCGCAGGTCAGCGGATGCAACGGAAAAGGAGATACCCTCATCATCAGTGATCTGGGCTATCAGAACGGGATCGAAGACCAGATACGAAAAGCCCACGCTGCAGGATGGGTCATTCAGTGGTACGATCACCACAAATGGACCGATGCAGAAAAACACAAGGTCACGCCGTTTGTCCAGACCCTTATCGTGGACACAACGAAATGCGCCACAGGCGTTGTGGCCTCGGTGCTTGCCAAAGATAACCAAAGCGCACGCGAAGTCGCCAGCGTCGTCTGCGATTACGATCTCTGGAAACACCAGGACCCAAGATCCGCAAAACTCGGCATCGTCACCTCCAAACAGGAAAACCTCAGACTCATCAGGGACAAACTTACCCAAGGCATCATCATCGACGACGAGATCTCCAGCATCTTTGAAAAAATCGAGCATGACAAGAACAAATGCATGAAAAAAAGTATCAGGGCTGCGAAAATCTTCCGGGGAAAATACACCATCGCCGTCATGCCGGCCTACGGCTACCCGAGCGAAACCTCAGCAGAAGCACGCAGACAACTTGGGACCGACATGGAACTCCTTGTCTTTGACAATGGAAAGTTCTCCCTCCGCAGTGTTCCGGAGATCAGCCACCTTATCGCCAAACAGTTCGGCGGCGGAGGCCACCCGAATGCATCTGGGGGGAGCTTCAACTATACCTGGAAGGAGAAGTGGATGCTCAAACTCTTCAGGAAAGTATCCCGGGCAGACAGCTTCATAACTGCCGCGCAGAACCTCTGACCACACACTTTTTTTATTACCCGTCCAATACTAGGTTATGACCAACCTGGCCGAAAGCATCAGAATAGATTATGGGACCTGTACGACCTGCGGAGCGTGCGTCAATGTTTGTCCGAGCAATATCATCCAGCGCGATGCAGACGCCTCACCAGTCGTTCATCCAGGCTTTGGCTGTATTTCCTGCGGACACTGCATTGCGATCTGTCCAAGCGGCGCCATGAGTCTGGAAGCAGAGACCGAACCGGCAGGGATCGCAGACCCGGCGATCCTGGCACGCCATCTCAAGACCCGCCGGTCGATCCGTGTCTGGAAAGACATCACCGTAACCAACGAAGAATGCGAAGAACTCATCAGAATAACCGGCCATGCGCCATCCGGGTGTAATATTCACCCGGTCAAATGGGTCGTCGTAAACGATCCGGCAAAAGTGAAGGCGTTCGTCGCAGCCTCAGCTGAACTCCTGAGAGCGGTCCCAACGGAGAATCGCATGTACAGTCTTGCTGCAGGACTTCTGAGAAAACTGGACGCAGGCGATGATGTGCTCTGCAGAAACGCCCCGGCACTTCTTATAGCGGTCGCGAATCCCAACGAAGACTTAGGTCTTGTGGACAGTATAATCTCCCTCACCTATGCAGACATCTACGCCCCGTCGATCGGGCTTGGGACCTGCTGGGCCGGATTTGTGATGATCCTTCTCGGCGTGTTCCCCTCACTTCAAAAAATCCTTGGCATCCCGGACGGATACAAAGCGCAGTATGCTCTCCTTGCAGGTCATCCAAAATACACATTCAAAAGTATTCCGCCAAGAGATATGCCCGAGATCTTCTGGACATAAAAAAAAGATTAGAGAGAGAGAAGTAAACGGGGCAGCTCAAGAGCGAGCCACGGATTTGCCTTGAATATCGCAATAACAAGTGATTTTACCGTGATCTCATCAAGGGAGAGATCGGTCATCGAATGGACGATGGAGTTCAGTTTGGCATCATCCATTTTGATAAAAGCCTCTTTTACCGCATAATTTCTTGCAAGTGAATGACCAAGAGGGCCGTCACGCCAGGTGTTATCATAGACCATCAATGCCTTCTTGGATGTATCACCTTTTTTCAGTGCCGCGGCAGCAACATCTCCCGCAAGCTTTCCGGTGTACATGGCATTATAGATGCCCCCGCCGGTGATCGGATCGGAGAGACGGGCTGCATCACCAACGATGATAAGATTGTCGGCGACCGTGCAGTCCAGCGGTTTACAGCCAGAGACACCGCCAATAATAAGTTCGGTGATCTTGCCGTTCGGGAACTCGCGGGCAATAAACCGGTCGAGGTAATCCTTGGCACGGTGACCTTCACCGGATTTCGTACCGGCGATACCGATACCTATGTTCGCACACCGGTGACCTTTCGGGAAAACCCAGATGTATCCCCACGGGGCATCTGTATATGAGAAATAAAACAGATTTTCCCGCTCGTCAATATCGATATCGTTCACGATGTACTGGGCACAGGTCTCCAGCTCAGCCAGCGGAACGGTCGTATTGATACCCGCCCATTTGGTAAATTTCGACTCAACACCATCAGCCGCAATAACGACTTTGGCCCGGACCTCATACGTGTTTCCATGCTGGTGGATCACTGCGCCGGATACTTTGCCGTCAATCATGATCGGGGCTGAGGCACGTGCGTGAACCTGGATCTCAGCTCCGGCTTCAGCAGCCTGCCAGATCAGTTCACGGTCGAAGACCTTTCTGTCGAGAACGTACCCTACTTTACCCCCGGAATGACTATCACCTATGGTGAACTTCGTCCCATCAGGTCCGACCAAAACTGCTTTGTCAAGATCGGCAGAGATCCACTTCGGATCAGGTTCGATAAACTCAGCCAGTGCTTCCTTCCCGATACCCTCCGCACAGCGGACGGGTGCCCCGATTGCCGGACGTTTCTCGACGAGGAGAACTGACAAGCCCTGCTCAGCGGCAGTTTTTGCAGCCAGAGCTCCTCCCGGACCTCCGCCGACAACCAAAACATCGTATGCTTCCTTCATTGTTCCTCCATCTTGATTGCACCAAGCGGGCAAACAGTATAACAAATCTTACATTTGCTTTTACAGAGGGTCTCATCAACAGTCAGATAGGCATCGATGAGTTCGAGGGCCCCTCTCGGACATACGGAGACACACGCACCGCAGTACCCGCAGACATCTCGTCGAATATGAATCATCGTCTTAATAATTTGTTTCAGGCGCTTAATAGTTTGCTCTGCGGGAGCCTTATATTGTCAGACAAACAACATGGTTGTATGGATGCGGAAGATAATACAAAACCGGGTCTGATGTATGTTATCCTGATGATCGTTGCGATCGGCTGTGTGATTTACGGCATCTACGGATGGGTCACCGGTCAGTGGTAAAAAAAAAGGAAAATTTTATTTTTTGGAGCCGGGCGCGGCGGTGACCTGCAGAAGGGCATCGGCAAGCTCCTCCAGTCTTTCAGCCGGGAAACCTGCAACCATCTCCTCGTCGGCGATGCCGGAAAACTTTCGGGAACCATCACACCCAAGCGAGAAGTTCGGCTCTCCGTTCAGCAAAACATAGGCTGTTGCATCCGAACAGATGGACTGAATACCGGAAAACTCTGGATAGATCCGCCCGCCAAGTCTGAAAAGCGTGGACTGGGCAAGCTTCAACATCGAGAAGGGCTTCGCAAAGATGATGACAACATCAGGAACGAACGTCGCTTTTTCTAAGGGAGCATAAACGGTAGCATAGGTGTCCTGCGGAAGAGCAGGGACATTGTACACGGTTCTTTTGCTTGCGCCAAGCGAGCTGTACTTTCCCAGTTTAAGATAATGTTCGCCCGACTCCATCGACTCGCCAATTTCACGCAGACCGAGGACCCACGCGCCGCCGCCGCACTGATGCTTGGAATCAGGGGCGTAGAAGACCTTTCCTTCACGAGCGAGCGAGACCATCCGGCAATGACGAACGGTCTCCTCGATCTCCGGGACACCTGCGGGAAGTTTGTCCTCGGATAAGACTATTTTTACGGCGACCGGCGAACCGGTAAGGTGGAGAGCCTCCTTAAGGGTCGCGGAAATTTTTGCATAATCTGTCATAAAGTAGAATAGGTCATCCGATTATTTAAAAACGTTTATAGAAGACGTAATTTCTGCTCCACCTTATCGAAAAAGCCTCTCCCTACATCAACAAAGAGAGCCGGATCAGGAGATTTTCGAATGATCAGCGTGGCATTTTCCCCAATTTCATACTGATCCTGACCGTCGATCACAAGAAGTGCAGGCTTGACCGAAATGAGGCGAATCTCCACCTCGCTCTTCGAGTTGATCAGGTACGGACGTGATGACAGCATGTACGGTGCAAGAGGAACCAGAAGCATTGCCTCGATCGTCGAGTCAACAATAGGACCTCCCGCACTCATTGCATAGGCGGTAGAACCGGTCGGCGTTCCGATGATCAGACCGTCGGCACGGAATTCATCGATCTGCTTCCCGTTTACAAAGATCACAAACTTCAGGATCTTTGCCGGGCGCGAGGTAACGATGACCGCTTCATTGAGCGCTGAACCGACTGAAGTCCCATTGTATTCAATGGATATCCTCATACGCGGATCAAGCGGGAGCGGCAGGGAGAGAGACGTTAAGATCTCTTCAGCTTTGTCTCGTTCGATATCGGTCAGGAACCCGACCTGACCCTGATTGATCCCGACAACAGGAACCTGTTTTTCGAGCATCCTGACGGTCCTCAGCACACTTCCGTCTCCGCCGAGTATAATGACCAAATCAGCCGAGAAATCCTTCGAAAGAGATACCGGAGAATATCCTAGTTCAGCTGCGACCGACTGCTCATACACGACATCATGCCCCAGATCACGAAGCATCCATCCGAGTGACTGGGCAAGTTCGACCGGTTCTTTCAGATCGATCCGGGACACTATACATATCTTCATAGCAACCTCGTAATATCAGAGACTTTTTTATGGATCGCCGGAGTTGCGGCGAGAAGAGGGCGGCCTGAGCAGACATCATCCGGGAAAAACACCGGAGATCCATCAGGCAGAGTAACGATTCCCCCGGCCTCCTCACAGATGAGCATTCCCGCAGCCGCGTCGGTGATCCGGAGAGTGTTTCGAAGATCAAGGAACCCTTCGAGTCTTCCGCAGGCAACATAGCAGAGTTCTATCGCAGAAGCTCCAAGTTTTCTTCCCCGGCGGGCACGAAGCCCTCCCTCCAGAAGAGATATCATATCGGGGACGCGGGCATAGATGCTCATCGCAGCGGTGTTCATCTCAGTTTTTTTCGAAACGCGAATCGGTTTTCCGTTGAGAAATGCACCTTTCCCGCGGATCGCCGTGAAGGTTTCGCCGTTCGCGAGATTCCTGACATAGCCGGCAATCATCATCTCACCATCAGATAGTCCGATGGATAGCGCATAGAACGGAATACCCACACCTGCATTGAAGGAACCGTCGACCGGATCAAGGTAGGCGATCCCTGAATCGCCGCCGATATCCCGAACCATGCCTGCCTCTTCGGAAAGAAGGGACTTGCACACTTTGCGCGATCTGAACACCGCGAGAATGATATCCTCGGCGATTTTATCAAGACGTTCGGTCGGCGTATTATCCGCACCCATACATAGTTCTTCTGCACCATACTCTGTACCGATCAGAGGAGCTAACGCTTCCTCGACCATGGGAGCGACCATTTCACAAACAGAAAGAAACCCTGCAGAATCCATAATTGATAGTTCTATTGGCGGGATATCCACATGAATACTTGCCTGGGGCTGATTGCCGTAACACTCTTAAGCAATTACCCCCCATACTTAGAGAGATATATTATGAAGGAACAAACTGAAGTTGGAAAACTGAAAGAAGGTCGTTACGTTGTTGTTGAAGACGAGCCATGCAAGATCCAGAGCATCTCCATCTCCAAACCAGGAAAACACGGAGCAGCAAAAGCAAGATTAGACGTTGTTGGTCTCTTTGACGGACAGAAACGCTCGGTTGTTTCCCCAACATCCGCAACGGTCTATGCACCGATCGTTGAGAGAAAGACCGCACAGATCCTGACGATCGCAGGAAACGTTGTCACGTTCATGGATATGAAAGAATTCAATAACTTTGAACTCGTTGTGGAAGATGACCGTATTTTGGAAACCTTCAAGCCGGCTCAGGAAGTTCCTTACATCGAGTCACTCGGCAAGCGTAAGCTTGACCTCTAAGACTGCACAATAATCCGTATATGCAGTCTTTCTCTAACACTCTTTTTGCAGATGCTGAAACAGCATATGTAGACGCATCGTATGGAATATTCGGCGTTCCTTTTGATGGAACGACCTCTTATAAGGCAGGATGCCGGGATGCCCCCGCGGCGATCCGTCAGGCATCATACAATATCGAGACGTACAATCCCTATTACGATATAGACCTTCCCGACATCCCCTTTCATGATATGGGAGATATTTACACAGAATGTCTGCCGGATCTCGTTGTTGCCCAGGTGGAAGATGTTGTTCTTGATCTGATGAAGGACGGCAAAGTTCCCGTGATGATCGGCGGTGAACACTCGGTAACGATCGGCGCAGTCAGGGCTCTTTGCCCCACATGGTATGTGGTGTGTGATGCCCATCTGGATATGCAGGATGAATACCGTGGATCTGCATTTAATCATGATTGTGTAACTGCACGCGTGAGTGAGATCACACAAAACATCATCATCCTCGGAGCACGGAGCGGGACAAAGGACGAGTTTACCTCTGCAAGAGAGAAGTATCATCTCTACACAGCTGATGATATCAAAAGCAAAGGTATCCGTTCAGTTCTGGACGAGGTCTCAGAACTTGTCGGAAACGATCCGCTGTATCTCTCGATCGATGCAGACTCGATCGACTGCTGTCTGACGCCAGGTCTTGGCACGCCCGAACCATTCGGTCTTACACCAACGGACATACGTGAGGTTGTCCGAACACTCGCAAAGAATGCTGTCGGGTTTGATTATGTTGAGGTCCTGCCAAATGATGCGGGTCAGACCGCAATGGTCGCGGCGCATCTCATCCGTGAATTCATCGCAGGTCACGCATGCAGATCGAAACACAACGACTGAAGATCATCCCTCTGGACCTTCAGCAGTTTTCTTTTTTCCTGAAAGATAAGGATGGACTAGAAAAAGACCTGGGGCTTAAACCATCAGGTGTACCCCTCGATGTACACACAAAAGAGGCAATGACCGGTTTGTATGCAAAGTGTACAGATCATGATGGATCACTCTGGTTCACCTACTGGATGATCATTTCCCGGGAACATAACACCGCAGTTGGCGGGCTGTGTTTTATGGGTGAACCGTTATCGGGTGTTGTAGAAGTAGGATACGGTATTGATCCCGGATTTCAGCATCAGGGATTCATGACCGAGACACTATCTGCAGTTACGACCTGGGCTCTTTCACATGGAGCCGTGTGTGTTACTGCCGAGACAGAAAAAGACAATCCGGCATCTCAAAAAGTATTGACGAACAGTGGATTCCAATTTTCCAGAGAGGAGGGAGACTCCCTCTGGTGGGTTTACCATGACTGAGGTAAAAAGAGGGAGAAGTTTATGTTATGCCGGGACAAAAACCAGAAGTTGTTTTCCATCTTTGTCGGTAATGATCAGATTCGAATCAACAATCGAATAACCGGCTGATTCTTTAAGCGCGGAGAAGAATGCAAACTCAGCATGCATCTGCTCTTCGGTTCCTGCCATCATCGTAGAGATGATATCATCGCCAACGGAAAGGGTGTTACCCGAGATTGTATATGATCCACCGTAGACGTTGACAGGGGCCTGACCGCCTAATGAACCGCCTGGATTGAAGGTGACGGTAACATTTTTGTCGGAGGCAAGGAGCCATTTCCCGACGATTTCCGGCATTTCTTTGAAGGTCAGAATGGTAGTGCCGCTTTTGTCAGAGAGTACAAGTGATCCGTGAACGATCTTATAGCCGGAGACGTTTTGAAGAGCTGCGAAGAATGCAGATTCCTCCAGCATCGGCAGTTCCTCTCCTGCAATCAGCGTAGAGCCAATCGCAGAGAAGACAAGCCCGTTGTTGCCGGAAATCGTGTAGGTACCAAAGTAGAGGTTTACCGGAGCGCGACCGTTAAACGTACCATCAGGAAGGAAATTGATCGTTACCGCAGTATTATTATCAAGAATCCAGCTGCCGGTTGGGATGGTTGCTGCATCTGCAAAGGTCAGGAGGATTTTCCCGTCATTGCCTGTCATAACCAAATTACCATCAATGATCTTGTAGCCAGTTACGTTTTTGAGTGCATTGTAGTATTCCTGCTCCTGAATCATCAGACTAGCAGGACCCGCCATTTTAGTCGATCCAAGATCGCTGATGATCAGTTTCCCGCCCGAACCGATGGTAACGGAGCCGAAGTAGTTATTTACACCACTGTTTCCGGAGATGTTGGAGTCCGTGATCTCAATGGTGATGATTCCGGTCATTGGTGTGTTGTCAGGGCCTGAGCCGATGAGAACCCAGTTTCCCTTAACGTTCTCGCTTGCAGGGCTGATACACCCTGCTGCAAATATAACTGCCCCAATTATTACCAAGGCAAGGAACACGAGTGTTGTGTGCTTCATACTATTTCATTAGACGCCTAAGGCTATAAGGCTGGCTTTAACTACAATTTTTTTAACAGTTATAAGGACCCTGTTTTAAAAACAGACTGATATTTGAGATTATTCAGAATTAATGAGAATACAGGATCGGATAAAGGAAACCTGATGGAAGAAATATTAATAAGTGAGGATTATCATACTGAATGTCTGTATGGATACTAAAACTGATGAAATCATTGGCACATGGTACGCTGATCAGGAATATTCTGATGCAGGAACCTACTATAATCTGAAATATATTTTCGCCTCGGATGGGACCGTTAGTGAATTCTGGTACGATCCAACAGAGGGGACACTTCAGCGCCAGTATGATCTTTTCTGGGAGAGAGACAATGATGGTGAGTATACGCTGAATGATGGTAAAGATTTTAGAAAGTATATGATATCCGATGCAAAACTTTGCGATGTGGACTTTGGGCTGTATTATCATCGCGAATAATTCTCTTTCTTTTTTCGTTTCCCTTTCTGTTATGCTGTATGCTGGATACCTCACGGTAGCCGGATAGATCACAGCAGAAAACGAAGACAAAACAAAACACGAGAGCTTACACTCAACATAAAAAAAAACACACAAACCATTTCAAAAGAATAAAGGGGGGGTGCAGCGTTGACCAGTTCCCGAGAATTCGCATATCTCAGTACAATGACCGACGCAAGAGAGCTTAACTGCCGGGTTCGGAATGGGTCCGGGTGGAACCTCTCTGCTATGGCCGCATGATCCCCCAAGCTAAGTTCCCGATTTGAACGGGAGTAGAGTTGCTCTGCAGGCAACCGCGTGGCCGCTCCGCCAACTTAGCACAGTAATCTGGCATAATATATTAGCCGTTACTGTTTATAAAGGATATACCTTCATAGGTTTTGCATTCAGATAACGTCTGGGCACAGCGGACACTTCAATATTAATCGGTAGTAGACAAATTCTCGAAAGAGCAAAGGCACAATTTTCATGATGCCAAAGTCCATCTACCACTGCATTTCCATTGAAGTAACCAATCATCCTGTGTAAAATTATCGAGGCATACCAGTTCATAAAGAATCTGGATTTGAGCGTTAGTACTTGCGGACTGAACACGTCGTTGCCTTCGTGCGTACATCCCAAGCCTATTAACCCGGTCTTTTACCGGTGCTCTATAACGAAATCTCTTTTCAAGCGAAGTTTCAAACTTAGATGCTTTCAGTTTTTATCTCGTGCCACGTAGCTGCTCGGCACTGCCTTATCAGACAACCGATACACCAGAGGTGACGACTGAAAGTTCCTCTCGTACTATTTCAATCTTGCTCTCAGATTTCGAACACTCCCATCAGATAGTAACCGACCTGTCTCACGACGGTCTGAACCCAGCTCACGATCCCCTTTAATAGGCGAACAACCTCACCCTTGGCTGCTGCTGCACAGCCAGGATGGAAAGAACCGACATCGAGGTAGCAAGCCGCCGGGTCGATATGTGCTCTTGCCGGCGACGACTCTGTTATCCCCAGGGTAGCTTTTCTGTAGTCAATAGCCCTCACCAAAAAGGCGTATTGGTTCGTTAGACCCGTGTTTCCACTCGTGATTTCTTGCTGTGCGAAATCACGTCAAGCCAACTTATGCTCTTGACACTCTCCTGTGAGTTGCTGACTCACATGAGTTGACCATAGGGCACCCTTGATATTTTTTCGAGGGTGTGGCGCCCCACCCAAACTGCCTACCTACCGATGTCCTCACCATAAAAGATGAGTGAGAATTACAGCAGAACAAGGATAGTGTCTCAACTGTGGCTCCACTCATACCGGAATATGAGCATTAACACCTACTATCTACGCTGCGCATGTAATACCGTAAGTCAACGACAGGCTGCAGTAAAGCTCCATGGGGTCTTCACTTCCCGATGGGAGTCCCTTGCCTCTGCACAAGGATAAAAGGTTCAACGGATTTGCGGTAGGGACAGTAGAGCCCTTATTAATCCATTCATGCAAGTCGCCAATTAAGCGACAAGGTACTACGCTACCTTAAGAGGGTCATAGTTACCCCCGCCGTTTACGGGTCCTTCGTCCGATTGTAATCAGTGTTCAGATACCCGCACTGGGCAGGATTCACAGACTATACTAGTCCTTACGGAGTTGCAGTCTGCTATGTTGTTGTTAGACAGTTAGAGCTCCCTGGTCACTGCGACCTGCCTAATCACTAGGCAGGCACTCCTTGTTCCGAAGGTACGGAGCCATTTTGCCGAGTTCCCTTACCACAAATAATTCCGACACGCCTAAGTCTTTTCAACTAGGGGCACCTGTGTCGGTTCTCGGTACGGTCGTTGCGTTACCTTTTCACGGGCACCAGGTGTTTAAACACTTACGCCATCACGCTTTCACTCAATTCTCACCATTACGGTACTCCAAGAGTTTATACGCTTGGACGGGACGACGGTCCCGCTATGTATAACCCGATGCGTCAGTATATTAACGCACGGTACAGGAATATTAACCTGTTTCCCTTTTGCTACACTCAAGTTATGGTGCAACTTAGGACCGACTAACCCTCGGCTGACGAACATTGCCGAGGAAACCTAGCCCCTTCGGCGGAACAGATTCTCACTGTTCTATGCTTCTACTACTGCCAAAATTCTCATTCCTATACGGTCCACAGGAACTTACACCCCTGCTTCAGCCCATACAGGACGCCTCTCTACTCGATCACGTTCAAAAACGTGCGCCATGGTATCTGCAGTAGGCTTGAGCCCCGTCCATTTTCTGCGCCCTAAATCTTGACTGGTAAGCTGTTACGCACTTTTTAAAGGATAGCTGCTTCTGAGCTCACCTTCCAGTTGTCTTTGACCTAGGACTTCATTCAGTGTTGACACTTAGCCTACATTGGGGGGCATTAACCATGGTCTGGGTTGTCTCCCTTACGGACTACAAGCTTACCCCGTAGCCCGGACTGCCCGACGTCTACAAAGATAGGGAGTTTGGAGTTTTACAAGAAAGCGAGGAATTTCTTCCCCGGGATTTCTAATAGGTGCTCTACCTCACTATCATTCTCGGTCGAGGTCATGCTTAGACATGTTTCGAGAGGAACCAGCTGACACCCGGTTCGATGAATCTTTCACTCCTATACCCAAGTCACGCGAATGATTTGCATATCAATACCGCATGCGGTCCTCCACGCACCTTTCGGCACGCTTCAACCTGCTCAGGCATAGATCACCAGGTTTCAGGTCGTATCCCGTTGACTCCACGCACTATTAGTACGCCGCGCCAGGTAAACTACGCGCTTGTCGCTTTCGCTGCGGCTGCCCTTGCGGTTAACCTCGCCAGCGGAATACACTCTTTGGCCCGTTCTTCAAAACGTAAGTTACGACGTCGGCAACTCTACTCATACTACCGCCTCGCGACGGGTTCTTTCGAAGAGAAGATCCTTGCACGCCGTAACACACGATCACCGGTTAGTTTCAGGCACTTTTCATTTCCTTTTTAGGGATACTTTTCAGTTTTCGCTCACGCTACTATTTCACTATCGGTTTTGAGGAGTATTTAGTCTTGGAGGTTAGGTGACCCCCTTATTCACGTGGGAATTCCAACCCGCGCTACTCAGGACACTTCTAAGCCATGTTTATCACCACGTACGGGACTGTCACCCTCTAAGGTAAGCCATTCCAAGCTATTTTCATTAGATAAACACATACTATATTGAAGGCCATACACTACATCTCCCTTACGGGATTCAGTTTAGACTCTTACGGGTTCGATCGCCTCTACTAACGTAATCTCAATTGATTTCTCTTCCTCCCCCTACTGAGATGTTTCACTTCGGGGGGTTCCCCATCCTTACGGATTCACGATAAATCGTGTGGAGGTCCTATTAGGGTATCCCCGGATCACAGACTCCTTGCGTCTTCCCGGGGCATTTCGCTGCTTGGCACGCCCTTCATCAGCTCTCAAACCGAACCATTCACTAACCGGCATAAGAACCAGGTTCTTTCTTCTCTGATATTCCAAAGCTTGGAACACCAGAGGGTATGTCGATAAATTTTTTTTTCGATGATTGTTTGTTACAACAATGTATTATTTGTGGTAAATGGAATATTCAGCATCATGCTTTGTGCTGTTGCCAGGGTCCCTTTGTCTCTCTTAAAGTGTGTCGATCTACCGACAAATAACTTTCAGTAAAGAAAGGTTCCGCTGATACCCATTTAACGTCCAAATGCAAAACCTATACACGGCCTCAAAGAGTCAGTGACTCTCGGCCCTTCCCCGGTAACTCGCGTTTCCGGGTGCATTGGTAACCGTAACCGGTGACAAAGAAAACTTTGTCACAGTCGGTTACGGAGTGGACGCGTGGGGATTTGAACCCCAGGCCTCGGCGTTGCAAACGCCGCGCTCTTCCAACTGAGCTACGCGCCCCTCACACTACTTTATTCATTCGTTTGTTACTGTTTAACAAAACATACTGCGTGTGAGTATGATATTGATGTGTTGGTATTGTGGCGATTGTACGGTTCATTGAAATGACCATGCTAATTCAGTCATACAGGTTGTGTTTGGATCATTCTTTAGGAGGTGATCCAGCCGCAGATTCCCCTACGGCTACCTTGTTACGACTTAACCCTCCTCACGGAACCTAGATTCGACCCCGGCAAAGACCAGGGACTCATCCAAACCCCACTAGGATGGTTTGACGGGCGGTGTGTGCAAGGAGCAGGGACGTATTCACCGCGCTATAGTGAAACGCGATTACTACAGATTCCAGATTCATGCGGGTGAGTTGCAACCCGCAATCCTAACTAAGGACGGGGTTAGGAGATTGACTGCACCTTTCGGTGTTGTTACCCATTGTCCCGTCCATTGTAGCCCGCGTGTAGCCCGGATAATTCGGGGCATGCTGACCTACCGTTGCCCATTCCTTCCTCCTCTTTAGCAGAGGCGGTCCCGACAATGTCCCCAGCCATCCGGAGATGCTGCTGGCAATTGTCGGCGTGGGTCTCGCTCGTTGCCTGACTTAACAGGATGCTTCACAGTACGAACTGACGACGGCCATGCACCTCCTCTCAGCTAGTCATGTAAAACCTTCAGATTGACAATCATACAGCTGTCTTATCCGGTGAGATGTCCGGCGTTGAATCCAATTAAACCGCAGGCTCCACCTGTTGTGGTGCTCCCCCGCCAATTCCTTTAAGTTTCAGCCTTGCGACCGTACTTCCCAGGTGGTGCGTTTCACGATTTCTCTTCGGCGCATCAGTAACGCGTGGTTACCGACACACCTAACGCACATTGTTTACGGCTGGGACTACCGGGGTATCTAATCCCGTTTGCTCCCCCAGCTTTCGTCCCTCACTGTCGAAGCTGTTCTGGTAAACTGCCTTCGCCATAGGTCGTCCCTCGAGGATTACAAGATTTCACTCCTACCCCCGAAGTACGGTTTACCTCTCCCAGTCCCAAGACTGCCGGTATCTCTTAGACGCCTTCACGTTAAGCGTGAAGATTTCCCAAGGGACCTAACAGTCCAGCTACGGACGCTTTAAACCCAGTAATAGTGGCCATCACTCGAGCAGCCGGTATTACCGCGGCGGCTGGCACCGGTCTTGCCCTGCCCTTTCTTCACATATGATTTAGATATATGAACAGCCTGCATCGACAGGCACTCAGGGTTTCCTTATCACGATTGCTCGCATTGTAAAGTTTGCGCGCCTGCTGCGCCCCGTAGGGCCTGGATTCATGTCTCAGAATCCATCTCCGGGATCTTGCTCCCACAACCCGTACCGATCAATGGCTTGGTGGGCCGTTACCCCGCCAACAACCTAATCGGACGCAGTCCCATCCTAAGGCGACGGATCTTTCGAGGATGCACCATTCCAGGATGCATCCACTATGGAGTATTAGCCCCAGTTTCCCGGGAGTATGCTCCACCTTAGGGCAGGTTAACCACGTGTTACTGAGCAGTATGCCGAGGTCTTACACCTCTCGACTCGCATGGCTTAGTCAAACCCTGATAGCAATGGCCTCTGGCAGGATCAACCAGAATTACTATTTTTTGTTTTCTTTCTTATAGGCACACAGTTGTTGTTTCTACGACATAATCACAAAAACACAACCGTATGAAAGGAATCAGCGGTCATTTCAATGAATGTCCGCATCGCCACAATACCAACGTCAGGACCAACAATCACTCCGGCCTTACCCGGATGATTCGCGTTTTGTCCTCCACTTAAACAGCTCTACTATATCAGCATCAGATGCTTATATAGTCTTCGAACCGAA
>NZ_JAUSPQ010000002.1 GCF_030655665.1 Methanocorpusculum sp.
TTCAGCAATCAGAAAATGCATGTAGTCTACGTCAGTGGTCTTGGCAGGAGTCATGATAGTTGTACTGTGGTTTCATAAAGTACAACCTGAGAGTACGTGAGCTTTTCGGTTGAGAGCACACCGCGTAAGTCCTATTAAAAAAAAAGATTAGAGAAGGGTCGCTTTTACGATCACAACTTCTTTTTCAGGTTTGTCAGAGTAGTTGGTCTTGACTTTCCCAAGTTTTTCGACGACCTCCATACCCTCAACGACTTTTCCGAATGCCGGGTGGGCTTTGTCGAGATAGTTGTTGTTTGCAAGGTTGATGAAAAACTGACTGCCGCCGGTGTTTGGTCCGGCATTTGCCATAGCGATCGTGCCTTTGTTGTTTTTGTTGTCGGGCATGAACTCGTCAGGGATCTTGTAGCCCGGTCCGCCGCAGCCGGTACCGGTCGGGTCGCCGCCCTGGAGCATAAATCCGTCGATGATCCTGTGGAAAATGACGCCGTTATAGAATCCATCGCCGACAAGTTTCGTAAAGTTTCCGGTCGTGACCGGCATATCTTCACGGAGTTCAAGAGTGATGTCACCGTGATTGGTGGAAAGAAGTACTTTCTGTGCTGTCATGTATGTAGTTGTGCGCAGACAAAAATAATAAACATGTATCATGACAAACGTAGTGACACCAATGAAAAATCCGTTCCACGTCATGATCATTCCGACACTCGGCTGCCCCGGGCGCTGCAAATACTGCTGGAGTTCGGACGAAACGTCCCCGAGGATGACGCTTGACACGATAGATGATATTGTCACTTGGCTCAAACCGCTCGAAGAACAGCGGGTCACGTTTACGTTTCACGGCGGAGAGCCGCTGCTTGCCGGAGCAGAGTTTTACAGGCAGGCTCTCAAAAAGATCACGGAAGGACTCCCGCATCTCTCGCCGGAGTTTGCCATGCAGACCAATCTCTGGCTGATGGACGATGAACTCGCCGAGATCCTTGCAGAATACCGGGTCCCGATCGGTTCGTCCATCGACGGACCACGGGAGCTGACGAATTATCAGCGGGGCGATGAATACTTTGAACGCTGCCTTGCCGGTTACAGGATCGCCATAGCTCACGGGCTTTTAGTCAGATTCATCTGCACGTTCACCAACTCTTCCGTGAAGCAGAAGGAGGAGATCGTGAACTTCTTCAAGGAACAGGGCTGGGTCATGAAACTCCATCCGGCTCTGCCGTCACTGAAAGGAGAGAATCCGAATGCATGGACGCTCGCTCCGGAGGAGTACGGGGAGCTGCTGGTCTATCTTCTGGATGAGGCGGTCAGCCATGCAGACGAACTTGAGATCATGAACATCAATGATCTCTGCCGGTGCGTGTTTACGCGATCGGGAAGCGTGTGTACGTATGCAGACTGTATGGGGACGACGTTTGCGATCGGACCGGACGGGGAGATCTATCCCTGTTACCGGTTCATCGGGATGCCGGAATGGGTGATGGGGCATGTGCGGGATGCTCCGTCGATCGAGAGTCTTATGGCGAGCCATGCAGGCAAACGGATGCTGGCATTCAAGGATTATGTGGATACGGCATGCAAAGACTGTGCCCATATCACGTACTGCAGAGGAGGGTGTCCGTATAATGCAATAGCGCCGACGGGAGGGTTCCTTGAGGGGGTCGATCCGCATTGTGAAGCATACAAGCGGATCTTCGATGAGATCACCACACGGATGAATGAGGAGATGAACGCTCCCCGGACAGTGAGCAGGGTTTCACGGGTGAAGAGGCAGCAGAAGCCAAGCGTGATGGGACTGATCAAAAAAATCATTGATGAATAACTATATTTTTTTTAGATGAGTTTTTTCCGAAGCCGTTGTAATTCAACATCGGAGTGCCTGAGAGTCAGCATAAGGATATTTTTGAGCTGGCGTGTTTTATTATCGAACTCCCGCATTGCGAGAACTGCGTCATTCTGGGTTTCAATGGCAGATGCCATTTTTATCACTTCAGGAAAAACCGGATGCAGGGTCTCAAGACACTTCTTGAGTTCGTCAGGATCGTAAATATCATATCCCTCCAGTTCACTCAGGCGGATACCTGCCTGTTCAAATTCTGCAGCATTATCAGCAAAATCTCTTGAATACACCGCCCGTTCCTCTGGCGTTATCGGAGTTTCCTGAATGGAATAAATTTTTGTGAGCAGGGCAGCCATACATTTTACATGTCTGCCGTATCCCTCTCTGGAGGTATCGAGCAGCATTGATAGATCAGTTTCTTTCTTTGACTGGAGATTGGATAAACTATAGATCACCGTACCGGTAGTGATACCGGACCCCAGGGCCAAAAACATCTCAGTCCACCAGGAAATCCCAAAATAGAAGAGTACGCCGGAAAGAGAAAATAAGAAAACAATAAGAATAATAAGAAGGTATCCCCATGTTCCGATGCGTGAATCAGTGAGTCTGGACATGATATTTTTCTCGAAACTATTTCAATAATCAGTGATATTGTTCTGGCAGGACAAAAAGATAAATGAGATGATACTCTGTATGAGGGAGTCTATCCAATTGACATGTTCATCCGTTGGATAGACCCACCCCAAATCACTGCATCTCTCCCAGTTCCGCATAGAGACCCCGTGCAAACGAATTTTGGGTAAACCGTCCCGTTTCCAACGTCGAACAAACCTTATCCGCGATACACAACACCCAGCCCTCCAAGCATCTCGGAGGGATCGGGGTCAGCGGAAACATATGGCGGAGGATCATATTCTGCTCCACCGTGGTCAATGCAAAATCATCCATCGCATTCTGCAAAGCACGCTTCGGATGGGTAAATCCATGCAGGCGGTGTTTTGGATCCGGAACATGCCAGTCATAAAAGAAATAGTCGTGAAGCAGAGCACCGCGGATAAGAGATCCGCGATCCACCGATAACCCCATCTTATCTGCAAGCAGACAGCTGACGCGGGCGACAGCAATACAGTGCTCGTAGACGTTCGTGTCCCCGTGCTGCATAAACTGCTTTGTTTCAAGCAGACGGAAAGCCTCGCAAGCTGAGAGGATCTCCTGCAGCACTGCTTCGTTTTCCTGAATTGACGTATTCATCATTGATAGGTATGCTCACAAAATCAGTTCGACTTTGTACGACTGCTCTGCTATTCTCGTGTCTGTACTATTTTTCGATCTTAGGAGAAAACCTTTGTCCAATTCACGAGACACCCGGCTCTCAAAGATAAAAACGCGGACATTGTTCTATAAATCAGCCATCTGTATCGCGAGAAGAACATTTTTCCGAGCAAATGGATCGAAAATCGGTCACCTCTGGCAGACTTGACTCCCGTATCTTTTTTACCTGACTCAACCTAAAGTAAATCATGATGCTTGCCGCCTACTTTCTCGGGTTCATTTTTTACAGTTTCCTTGGATGGATCTGGGAAACGACATACTGCTCAATAAAAGCAAAACATTTCATCAACCGCGGATTTTTAAACGGCCCGATCATTCCGATCTACGGATGTGGAGCTGTGCTGATCATGCTTGCCGTGAATGCATTTGGAACACTGGCTCTTCCAACTCCGACTATTGCCTTCAATATCATCAATATTCTCGTGGTATTTTTCGGGGGAATGCTGCTCGCAACGATTCTTGAATATATTGTTGCCGTGATATTAGAATCATTTTTCCACATTAAATTATGGGACTATTCCAAAAATAAGTTCAACTTTCAGGGAAGGATCTGTCTGAAATGTTCACTGTTCTTCGGTCTCCTTTCGGTCCTCTTCATAATGGTCATCGAACCGCTCACCACCCACACAACGACCCAAATACCGGACATGGTGATAAATATCGCTGCCGGAATCGTTGGTGTAATTTTGGCAATAGATATTGCTATTTCTCTCTCCGCTCTCCTGAAACTGAACGAGCGGCTTCGTGCAGCGGAAGAAATTATCAACGCAAGAGTGGGCATTACCCTTGTAGAGGCAGCGAAGATACGCGATACGCTCCATGAAAAAATCGAGGAGCGCGTGGATGAGAATCAGGTCATTTCCAAATTCCATTACCAGATCCAGCGTATGGCAAGAGCCTACCCGGGTTCGACCTCGCTCAGACATTCTGAGATCTGGGAAAAGCTGAAAAAACAGTCAGAGAAACAGGCAAAATAATTTATCCCTATTTTTTGGGAAAATACGCTGATATACTATCTGATGAGGGATAAACTGCCAACATTTCATGCGGTCTCCTTCCGTTATGACCTACCCACGTCTCCACCTGAATCATGATTCCGGGAATCCCATCAAAAAATATGATTGGCAGTATCCAGAGCCGGTAGCGGGCAGCTGCAATTTCCAGATATGTCCATGTTCCAACCGTAGGCATTTTTCCGTTCAGCGCATTCACATACTCAGGCAGAGCAGTTATTATATTAAATAACTCAATATTAAGTTCCTTATAATTTTTCCCGACAAGATTCTCTGTATTAATACCGAGGTTATTTCCAAGACTTTCCTGCATGTACGAATTTAATGCAAGAATAATGCCTTCGTGATTGACAACGATCGTGGGTTCAGGTTGTACAGCCAGAAACTGCGGCGAGATTGGAAGACGTTCAGACAACTGATACACATGTGAAGGACCAACAGTGCGTATCTCGACTTGACCCAGTGTTGCAAGTATCGTTAGATATCGGGATATAGTATTTCTGTTCAATCCGGTTTTTTTTGCAATGTCGGATATTGAAAGCCCGAACTTGCTGTTTCTTAAATGAGACATTATCATATTAAGTCCGGATTCTTTCGAATTCTTTAGAGAGGAAACATTCACCGTATTTGTATCCATAATCGCGCAGCTCCAATAAGATTATATTTAGTTAAATAAAAATTATCTGTTTAATTATATACATATTACTCATAACCCTTCGCCAGACACCTAAATATGCCAAACATAAAAACTGAAGCATCAGCTATCTTTATGAAGAGATATACGACTTTCAGATTACTATTTTAAATATATTAAATAGATTATATTTACTATAGATGATGCATTATCAAAATGTGCGCGCAGTTTATGTTCCAATCAAAGTAATTTAGATATCAGGTACCTCGGATACTTTTCCGAGGTCTGATATCTGTACAGTTCAGGGCTCCAAACATTACTGATAAGAAAAAAAATACCGGCCGGAAACACACACAGAAAGTAAAATCACGGTAAAGTATCAAAGAGACGCCCTCATAACATTTTTTGGAAAAAAAGGCAGACATCCATGTATCCCTGCATGGTAAATCATCACATAAATGAAGGGGATGTGGAGTTATTTTGTGGATGAAAAAAATATTGGTGAAGAATGGACATTCTTTCCCTGTTAAGCTGTTTTCAGAGCAAATCAGAATTAAACTGTTGCGATCATATCCGATTCGATCAGCGTATGTCTCACATACACGTATCCGGTCTCGGCATTTACCAGCGTCAGTATTGCATCACCGTTTGCGCCGATACCTGCGCTGATGACGGTATTGCCGTCTGCATCATCTTTCCTCAGACCGATAGCAAGGCTTGGACTTGAGGGGTTGACGTACTCGCATGAAACAATGAACATATCTCCCGGATCTGCGATCGTGTTATGAATATTCGGATTATCTTCACTCAGACCAAACATCACGATACGATAGCCCCTCATGTATTCCGGAGGGAGAATTATCTGACTCCTTGAATTCCACGTACTGCCTCCGGGAAGATAGTATGTTGAAACCGGGTCATCATAGCCAAGGTCAACAGACCCGCCGCCGCCGGAACTCTGGCCGCTTGCAAGATAGAGTTTCATCTTCGTTAAATCAACCGGCTTGTCGCCGACTACCTTAAATAAAAGACCCGCTGCTTCGTTCTGATAGGTTTGTTTAGCTATGCTGCTTACCGTTGCTGCTGTGTATCCTGCAGTATAAAGACCGACAAACTCGATTTGAGGCTCGTCTGTCTGTGTACCGGTTGAATCCATAAAACCGGCAGCCGTCAGGCTGACAATGCCAGCAATTATGATTGTCACAACAAGCATAAGCATGACACCGACAACCGGCGATACACCTGCATCTTTTTTCCCAGAACGTCTCATTGAAATTACCATAATGCTGTCACATCCTGATCGCTGAGTACGGTTCCCGAGGGAACATGAATCACCGTTATGTGAACAACTGACCCTTCAGTAAATCCATAAATCGTCCTCTCCGTGGTTGGGAAACCAAGGAATCGATCGATCTCCTTAAACCACCATTCAGTGCCGCTCGCAATGGGCGCATTACCGCCAAAGTAGAGATAATCGTTCATGTCATAACCCACAGTCAAACCGTTACCGGTGGTTGCTACGATCGGAGCATTATAAACCTGTGTTTTTGGAACAAAGGGATCGTCGGAGGCAGAATAAACCGGAGCTGAAGCCCAGCTAACAGAAGCGCTACCACTGCTCAGATCAATCCCGTAATCCTCGACCTGACCTGTGATTGTATGGGTGATTGTCTTTCCTGCATTCGTGAGAGGGACACCGTTGTAAGTGTCTGGAACAACATAGGTCGTAATAATCTTCAGCTGATTTGAGGTAAATTCTCCAGTAGCAACCGGTATTTCACATACAACTCCAGGATATGAGGCAGTTTTTCCGCCGGCATGAATAGTGAAGTCAAAGCCTGCGGAAGGGGCAGGGGGGGCTGAAGAACCGAGTCCTCCTGCAAATGCTGCGACCAGTGCTGCAACAATGATCGTTACAACCAGCATCAGCATAACACCGACTACCGGGGATACCCCGTCATTTTTTTCATTATCTGTTCGCATTCTCTTCACATCCATTCAGTTGATGGTGATTGTCCCTTTCTGGATCTGCTTGCCGGTAATTGTATCGAATATCGTATAGGTTACCGGAACATGTTCCTGAACGACAAATCTGCCGCCCGTTGCCGGGGTCCAGAGAAGGAATTTTCCCGTTTTAACAGCAGATACATCATCTGTGTTGTCGTAATATCCGTCAGCAAGAAGAATAAATGACTCACCAACCGAAATTGTCTTGTCCAGATTATTGGCAACCGCAAAGTAGGTCTCGCTTGTCTTATCAGTTCCAAGCATTACATCAATAGCTGCCTCGTTTACAACTGCACTTGATTCATCACGATAGATACTTGGATCAAACGTTATCGACGACCCGTCGCTTGTCAGCATGATTTTTATCTTATCAAGCTGAACAGAGTCTCCCCCAAGAAGTTTGAAGACAAATCCGTTGTTTTTTGATGCCGATGAAGAATAATCCGGCACGCTGTTCGTTTTATCGGTATCTGAAATACCTGCTGCATAGGACACATCAAAATTGACGCTTGGCGCGATCTGTTCATCGCTCGTAATACCACCAACAAATGCTGCAACTACTGCTGCAACAATAATCGTTACAACCAGCATCAGCATAACACCGACAACCGGTGAAACTGCATAGTCTTTTTTCATGAATTTCATGCTACGATCACATCCTTGCTGTACAAAACACTGTTCGACGGGGTGTGGAGAATTTCAACATGTACGGTCGATCCGACACCAAAATCAGTATAACCGTCATTGACCGTATCGCCGTCATATTTATTAAGGTATTTCAGCTGATTCGCGGAACTTGTCTGACCCATAAGAATGTAGGCAGTTCCTTCATTGCAGTAGGTACTCATGATCGTTCCAGGTGCAAAGTTGTAGTTGCCGAAGTTTATGGCAGTGTTATCAGTTGCAGCGTCACCATATGCCGCATTCAGCAGGATTGGTACAACGATTTTCTGACCTGTTGCTCCGGTTGAATTGGTAACGGTAATTGATCTGGTATTCATTGCTGTACGATCACCTTTGGTAGTTCCAGCCTTTGAACCGGTCTTGGATGTATAATAGGTTAAGATCCGCATATCTGATGTGGAGATGGAATCTCCGCCTAGATTTTCGATGTACATGACACAATCATTTCCGGTATATCCGGAGTTGTAGAGAATTTTTACGTCGATCGATGCAACCGGCGCTGCTTCAGATGTTGAAAACAGACCCCCGGCAAATGTTGCCACAAATGCAGCAATAACGATGGTTACAACCAGCATCAGCATAACACCGATTACGGGAGATACTGCGCTGTCATTTTGTGAATTATGTGTTTTTTTCATAATGTTCATTGTTCAACACTCCTGTTTCAGATATAATCATACACCTTTCCGGACAGATCACCCGATGCAATGACATTGCCCGTTGACGTATCTTTAATGGTGTAAATCGTTCCCGGACCGATTTCAAAGAACCCTTCAGAATAGGTGCCATCTCTCGTTGCAACCATATAGAGCTGACTGTACTTTGAGGTATCACTCTGGATAATCCGATCGGCATAAATGATGAAGCGGTCTCCCGGCTCAATGGTCTGATACGCAAGATACTTCCCGTATGACATTGTGACGCCTACCTTTTTCATCCGGTAGTCAACCTTTTTGGCCGACGGTGTAGTAGATAGACGGGCTTCTCCGGGTGTCAGGATGCCGGAAATCGCGGTTGACGGAGCGTCATTAAACGTAATTGTCGTTTCATTCACAACACCACGGGTATTTTCTTGAAGAGTGATCTCCAGATTTGTCAGGACAATGTTTTCACCGCCGGCATTTTCAAAAAGAAGGCCGACTTCGCCTAAAAAGCCGTTTTCAAAATCATTTCCCTGAACAGAACCAAGATAGTTGATCCTTGTCATAGGCGATGCCTCCGTACTTCCGACATAATTGGATGCAACCATCCCTACTACTGCTGCAATAATGATCGTTACAACCAGCATCAGCATAACGCCGACAACCGGGGAGACCCCGGACTCTTTGTTTTTGGATTTCATTGGATTCTCACATCCTTGTCATAAATGACGGTGCTGGTCGGAATGTGAACGATCGTTACATGGAATCTGGTTCCGGTGTCTATGCCGTATGTTTTTGCTTTCTTAGTATCGAAACCTGCGAAATAATTCAAATCAAAAGCAATAGAACTCCCTGAAACCAAATCAGCCTGACCAAAGAGCTGATTGTTTACCGTTCGTTTACTAACGGTCTCATTGTTGTTGGTAATCTGATACACAAATGGATAGCCCGCCAATGTTGTGTTAAGATCGTTTTCGGCTATAGGTTCGAGTCCGCCGTCAATCGTGTGGATGATCGTTTCTCCGCCGTGATCCAAAGCCTTATTGGCAAACTTTACCGGAACGTCATACGATACGGTGATCAGCAAATCTTTCGTCGGCAGAGTATCCCCGGCAATGTTTTCAATCATGGCAGAACCCTGTCCTATGAAGAGAGAAACATCAAGTGAGGCTGTAGGTGCAGCTTCTGTTGTCGTTCCGATACCGCCGGCAAATGCCGCGACAAGGGCTGCAACAATAATTGTTACAACCAGCATCAGCATAACACCGACAACCGGAGATACTGCAGAATCCCGATCGGATCTGTGTTTTTTCAACATCTTTGTTTTTTTCATACGATTTTCCCCACCCAACTAAATCATATTAATTGAGTATAACTAAAATAATTTTTTGCAGATACATATTAGATGAAAAACAATATAAATAAATTGCAAATCAGGATTAAAACCAGATATGATGATTAAATATGCAAATCAGATGTGATTTCAGATATGCAAAGCACACCTAACGTGCAAATAATTAATAAAATAGAATTCACAATAAATGGTGCAAACTTAAATTAACTTGCTTTATGTGTTTTGATGCAGATCATATGCATCCTTTACATCAGAGGCAGGAGGACAATGTCAGTGAATACGAATAATATTATTTCAATTATACTCCTTGCAGTAATCATACTTTGCCTGTTTACCGGAACGGTCTCGGCAAGATATGCAGCTGCAGCTGGCGAGAATGCAGGCATAAATCTGAGTGATACTGTGTATCGGGGAGAGAATAATCTGGATTTTTCAGCATTTTCAAGCGGAGGTTATACCGTCGACTACCTTCAGCATGTAACTGACGGAGATCAGATTGCCCTCATAAATCAGATCGCTTCAGTTGGACAAACACAGGCTCCGGGAACATATGGAGCATGGAATAATTCCATTGGCAGACTCGGATATACAGTATGCACTATCGCGGAACTTAATCTTGGGAAAATCGCGGTGACTCCTTATGCAACTACTGTTACCGACTCAAATCCGGACTCGATCTCAAAAGCAGCTCAAGTTATCTTTTATATTTCCGGAAGTAATCTCCACCCTGATCAACTAAATGGAAACTGGAACGGATTCACTATCACAAATACCCAGACGGGTGTTCAGACGCAGGAGATTACAAATATCGGGGGCAGCACTCAGTCACTCCGGAATGTACCTGATCCGACCGATAAAACCAATGCGAATTATGCGTTTAAACTGGTTGATCAGTCCCTGATCCCTGCCGGAGATTCAACACCGGTCACGATTTCATTTAACATAGAGTTGAACGGCCTTCCAACACAAAAAACACAAATTCAATACTCCTTTACTGCAGTACAAAGTACTTTCAGTCTTACCGGAGCAAATATTGCTGCAGGCAACACCGGCACGGCTGTATTGACCGGCATCCCCTTTACTGCCTATACTGTTGTACTTTCTGAAACCGGAAGCGACACACCTTATTTTAATCCTGCCGAGGGGGTAGTCATCGTTGATCCTCATACAATTACCGCGACACCCGGATGGAATGGAACCGTGTCCCTTCCAATAACGGTACCCGCCAATGCATCGGCCGGCAATTATCCGATAACGGCTTCGGGATCGGGCACAGTAAAAAGTGCATCAATTACTGTTGCTGCAACCACCATTTCGCTGATATTTGATGCTCCACCAAGTGATGCCGTATCTGGTCTCTTTGCAGAAGGCGATTACATCAAACTTTCCGGCACGGTAAAAGGTGCACTATCCAATGTTGATATTTATTTCTATATAACCGGACCAAACCTTCCTGAAAATGGTGTGAGTCTGACCGGAACACCCGTCGTTGACGGAGATCCGTCAACATTTACCATATTTACCTACAGCATAGTGCTTAATTTATGGGAGGGAGGGTGGATCACCAGCGGATTCGAACCGGGAACCTACACGATACATGCCAATCTCCAACCCTATGGATACATAGAAAGCAGCACACCGAAGGGGAAGGGATACAGCAGTGATATTTCTCATGATTATGTGATAAGTGACCAGAGCATTCACGCAAAATCCGACGAAACCAACAGTGGTTACTTTACCCAAGGTGATTATCTTCGCTATAATATCTCTGCGAGAGGGAGTCCGGGAACAAAGGGAGGTATGTATGGTGACGTCCGCTGGTACATCATTGGATCAAACTTCAGATACGCTGATATGAAAGCAAAGTATCTGCTGATCGAAGACACCTCAATGTTCGGACTTTTTGCCCCTCAGGGAACAACAAGTTTTGAATACAACCGGTCATTTTCCTATGATCTCGGTCCGGGAACATACTATCTTATCCTCCAGCATCCCGGTCCAAACGCTGTATTTGACGTAACGCCGGATATAACCGGCGGATCTTTCAGCATTATCAATACAGCCTGGGGCAGCAGTGCCAATCTTGGAACACAGCAGTCTGATAATGCTGCATATACCTTAACAAATGCGATCTCCGATCCCAATTCAGACGATTTGTATGTTATCACGGAATTTACAATTGAAAAACCAAGGATCGAAATAACCCAATTGGGAAACACCCCCATTGGGGCCACCATAACAATTCAAGGAACTACGAATTACTACACCGATGACACCTTCAGTCTGAAGATTCAGAGACTTGATTTTGAAAATCCAGACAACAACATAGCAATGATGATCCCAACAGAACGGGTAAAACCATCATCTGTATCTCCCTATGCAAAGTATATGTCGCGTCCCTTCTCGTTTGGTGAAATTGATACGTCAACCTGGTTCCCGGGAACCTATGAAGCAAAAGTCACCAACATCGACACCGGGGTTACAACCGCCATGACATTTACCGTTGGAGGAGAATCGGAAGTTGACTCAACGGTTACCGGTGAAACATATGATCCAGCCCTAACCACCCAGCAGACACCGGAACCGGTGCAGACAAATCTGCCGGTTTCAACACCTATCCCCACCCAGACAAAATCATCCGGCTTTATTTACGTTGTCCCGGCACTTTTTGCGGGACTTATCCCCTATCTCAGGAGGAAGTGAATGGCATCCATACAGCTTAGCAAAAAAACATTCCGGAATCTGATCATCGGAATGGGAATTGTCATAGTAATAACGGTTGCCGCCATAATATTTTTTGGAAACGGCGGCTTTTCCCTATTTACACCAGAACAGATCGTGGAAAATCCGGAAGATATTGTGGAGGAAACAGGGCCCTGGGGAGCTAAAACATTTGAATGGGAGTATAACGGTGATGAAAACAGCGTAACTGTGCTGGTAACCAAAGATGCATATAAAATGTACAACACTGACTTCGGCGGAACGGATATTCCACAGGATTTATATAACTACATTATCCTCTCCGGAGACGACGGCTGTATTGCCGATACTGCGTGGCAGTTGTCAAATATTGCAGACGCAAATACGTACAACAGTGAAGAAACGATAAATCTTGTATGTTCATTTGTTAAGTCTCTCTCTTACCAGACAGACAGCGAAACCGGTCGTTCATCAGAATATCCTCGGGCACCGGTAGTTACCCTTGCAGATGAGACAGGTGATTCTGAAGATTTGACGATTCTGGCATCAGCTCTTTTAGAAGAGATGGGATATGGCTCGGCTCTTCTGTATTATCCGCTGAAATATGACCGCCTCACAATAATTCCGGAAGCGACTGCTCTCGGACTAGTTGGAACAGACCCGGCAAATGGGATGGTATACAGAGTGAATACGACTTACCCTCTGACCACTATCAGTATCAGTGCCGAAAAAACGACAGTATATCCACTATACGGAGTTACAACCGCCGCGAACCCTTCAGGCTGCGATACTGCTGAAGGATGGTATGCAGGAACCGGAACCTGGAATATAGGAAGTCTGTCCGGATCCCTTGGATATGCACTCTATGTTCCGTCATCCAATTCCTTCTCAGCAGAACTCACGCCCGATTTCCCGAAAAATACCAGCTCCAATACAAAAGTTACCTACACGATAGAAAATGCTTCGTGGACAGTGCCGGTGAAAATAGTTTGGCTTGCAGATACAGCATCAAAAGGGACACCGGTCTCTGCGTATAATTCACAGGCACCGGTAGTTATTCAGACCGACATACTCTGGAGCGGAACATCCGGCGAGTCGGTACAAAAAGAATCCCTCGACCTTGGATTACTCCTTGATCTGGATCATTCACCAGAATTTCCAACAATAGACTCCATGCTCACGGGCGGCAAATTCTGGATCGCGGGTCATCCAATTTACTCACCGCTCTATCTTTCCGAAATGGACTCTGACTATTACCTCACTCTTGAACAGCAGAAAAATGCCCAGGAATATCTGGAAAGCACCTGGTATCCGTCTGGTGTTTCATGGGATGTCGAGTATGATAAATGGAAACTCTACGAGCATTTTCTCACCATAAAAGGAACACCAGGGACTCTGTATACGCCGGTTGGAACAGCAGAGCAGGTAATCGAAACACCATGGAGAATAACCTACACGATCGACGGGGTCTATGATCAGAGCAATCTTGATTCTGATATGGACGGAATGACGCCGTATGCTGATTTGAACATTGCGGTTTATAAAATTGGTGACGACGGCAGCATTACATTAGTTGAAATTACCGGATGGCAGGACCATGCAAATGCAGACACGTATGACACAAGCAGATTCTATTCACCCGGACACTATGCGATAGGTATCTTTTCCAGAAATGTACTTGCCTCGGTTGTAATCGAATACTGGGGTAAAAACGAAACCACAATATATGCAGGGGGAATCTGATGCGTCTGCCTCAGTTTAAAAAATCAGCGGAAACACCAACAGTTCCGCCTGTGATAGATGAAGAAGATTCCGCCATAATCAAAGAAATCTTCTCAGAAAATACCGGTAATTCGACAGATAAAATATCTCCTCCTCTAAAGACGAAAAAAAGTAAACTAAGGAGATCAGCAAATCAGAAAAAAACTGCTGAAAAAGACGAGATTTTATTCAATTTCAAATCCCTTCTCTCCGGGAAAAATGAAGAAAAAAAAGTCTTTGAAGAGCCGCCGCAGGTTCTCCACCTGCCGCCGTGGGATACTGAATATGAAATTCTGGACAGATACTGGCTTACCCCGCCGTATGCATACGCCAACATTTACCGCGATGGATACGACAATGTCCATTATCAGATGGTAGAGCCGAAACTCAACGAAAAAGAGCTCGTTGTACTAGAGGAAACATTTGAACATCTAAGAAGCATGCTTGTCTACGACACGGTTCGAAAACGCGGGGAACTTGAACTTGACCCGTATCTTCTCAGAGAAGTCATAACCAATTTCGACCCGGATATAACCCCGGAAAGACGTGACACACTAATTTATTTCCTCAACAGAAATTTTCTGGGATACGGTAAACTTAACCCCCTTATGCATGATGAAAAAATTGAGGATATCACCTGCAACGGAGCAAACATTCCTGTCTTTCTTTATCATAGAAGATTTGCCAACGTCGAAACCGATGTCATTTTTGACTCGACCGAGTTGAACAAATACGTCTTAAAACTTGCACAGAAAGGAGACAAACAGCTGTCTTTAACCTCACCGATCATTGATGCAGCTTTGCCGGAAGGTTCGCGTATCCAGTTAACCTACTCTGATATCATCTCATCCAAGGGAAGTTCCTTTACCATCAGAAAATTCAAAGCCGAACCAATGACTCCGGCAGATCTTATCATCTCGAATACATACAGCAGCGAACTCATGGCACATATCTGGCTTGCTGTAGAGAATAGAAAAAGCCTGATTATTGCCGGCGGAACAGCCAGCGGAAAAACCTCAACGATGAACGCGGCGTCGTTTTTTATTCCGGCAGTTGCCAAAATCGTTTCTATTGAAGATACCCGCGAGATCCAATTGCCGCATGTCAACTGGCTCCCGATGAAAACACGTGAGAGTACGTCAAATGTTTCCGGTATTGGAAACGTCAGCATGTTCTCACTTTTAAAAGCTGCCCTCCGACAAAGACCGGAATATATCATTGTCGGAGAAGTCAGAGGAGAGGAAGCCCAGACGTTATTCCAGGCGATGAACACCGGACATACCACCTACTCAACCCTGCATGCCGGTAATGTCAAAGAAGCAATTAACCGACTTATCAATGATCCGATCAATGTGCCTGTAGCAATGTTTGGAGCGCTTAACCTTGTTGTGATTCAGAGTCTTCTTTACGGAGAGGGAAAAGGATTCAGGCGCTGTTTATCCTTAAACGAAATCATTGTCGATGATGAAAAAATTGAATGGAAACCCTTGTTTCAGTGGAACCACACGACAGATCACTTTGATAAAGTCTATACCCATTCCATCGTTTTTGACAGCATTGCCTATCAGAACGGCTGGACGGATAAACAACTGCAGGAAAGAATCAACAGCAAGAAACTGGCACTTGATCAGATGGCTTCATCGGAAAATATCAGCCTGAAAGCTGTGGAAAAGGCAATTATTGAGACAATTCTGCGTGAACGAAAAGTATAGTGAGACCAGAGCATGAGACAGAATCCCGATATCCTTGATAAGATCCTTTTCAATAATAAACTGGAAAACGCACTGCGCTCGGCACACATAATTGTCCCTGTAGATCAGTATATGATGCTTACAATACTGATAACCGTGTTTTCCGGCATTATGATCGCCCTTTTAGGAACTCTCATAACGGTTATGGGCATTACAATTCCCGTTATCTCATTTATACCGGCATGGGCAGTTATCACCATCAGCTGTATACTCATTCCAATCGGAGTCTTCATCTGCTTTTATTACTATCCGATGCTTCAGGCCCAAGGCAGAAAAAACAAAATTGAACAGGATCTGCCCTATGCGATAACCTACATGCAGGCATTGTCTTCGACGATAAACCTGTATGCAATTTTTCGAAGCGTGTATGAAGCAGCTGACCTCTATGGAGAAGTTTCACGGGAATGCGGGCTGATTGTCCGTGATGTGGAATTGTTTGGCGAAGATCTGCTGACGGCAATAGAAAACACCATAAAAATAACTCCTTCGGAAAATTTTCGGGAATTATTAAACGATCTTGCCCTTGTTTACAGAAGCGGCGGCAATATGACCAATTTTTTCAACTCCAAATCAGAGTCATACCGTGAAATTGCCAGACAGCAGCTGGATGCACTCTTACAGTTTTTGGAAATGATTGCAGAGGTTTATGTTACGGCGTTTGTTGCCGGACCGATCGCCATTATGATCATGCTCGTTGCCCAGAACCTTTCGGGTCAGAATACCATGGGAAATATTATGCCGATCATGCTGATTTTCCTGCCGCTTGGTGCGATAATATTAATTGTGATCCTGTATATTCTCCTGCCTCCGGACAATCTAGGAATTGCCAGCAGGGAGATCAGAGATAGTGAATACGGATCTGATCTTCTTGATGCGGAAACAAAAACCGAGCCTGATGCTAAGTTCATCAAGCAGATAAATGCACGAAAAAAGATCATCAGATATTTCGATATCCTAAGGCATCCGATTAAATTTTTCATTTCGGATTATACGATTCCGGGAATCATCGGAGCAATTTTTGCAGCACTCGTAGTTGTATCCTGGATCACCGGCACATTTGCTAATGTTTTTCCGGTAATGACAACGGAAGTTCTCATTTGCATCATAATTATTGCGGCCGCTCTTCCGTTAATGACTGCATATGAGATCAGAAAAAACTATGTAAACAAAGTAGAGAAGCAGCTTCCGGAATTTCTGCGGGAAATTGCCGATATGCGTGATATCGGCATGACACTCCAGGGGGCAATAGCAATGATTTCCGGAAACAAAACCGGTGTTCTTTCATCAGAGATCAAAATCGTGACGAAAGAACTTTCCTACGGAGCACATCTTTCAAACGCTTTGGTCAGGATGGAGGAACGTATCGGTCTTGTTTCGGTGAAAAGGGCAATTTCACTGTTAGTGAAAGCAAGTGAAGTCACAGATTACATCAGGGAAATCCTAACGATTGCAATCTCTGATCTGGAACATTATATAAAGATGAAAAGCAAGCGTCTGAATGTCTCGTTTGTCTATCTTGCGGTCATTTATCTCTCATACGGGATTTATCTTTACTCAGCATATCAGATGAACGTTGCATTCATCTCAAGTTTCTCATCATTTGATATCACCTTTGATCTGACATCAAACAAGACGGATATGTTCCATATCGGCATAATTCTTGCATTTTTTTCAGGAATCATGGCAGGACAGATGTCGTCAAACAGTGTTCTTTGCGGTCTGAAACATTCAATTATCTTGCTTATTGCAACCATTATAACATTTGTGTATATTATCTAGGTGAAATCAATGAAATTAACTAAAAATGATGATGGAATCACCTCAGTTGCCGGAGAGATGCTGATTCTGGCACTCATACTTATACTGATATCTTTGTTTGCTATGTCTGCACTTAATCTGCTGCCGGGCGAACGCGACACTATTGTCGATGTTTCGATGAACAAATCAGTTGATACGATATATTTCTGGCACAAAGGAGGTGACTGGGTTGAGGGAAAAGAGCTTACAGCAGTATTGACGCCTACCACCGGCGGAGATAAAATTGTTCTTGAGAAAATTTCCCTCACAGACTGCAGAAACAATGAATCCGCCGTCTTTGATCTTGGCGGATGTTATGCCGTAGATACCTCAAGTGTTCCATTTGACAGTTATAGTCTGAGATTGACAACAGCCGATAGTGTCATTTATGCAAAAGACGGGTTGGTGATTTCATGAAAAAAACAAACGATGATGCAGTTTCAACCGTGATTGCCATGATGCTGATTCTCGCAATTCTTTCAACCTGCATCGCGGTTTATACGACGACATATGTTCCGGGATTAAAACAACAATCTGAAATTATCCATAGTGAGGATGTGAAACTCGTTTTTGACAGATTTGCATCGGATGTGGATAATATGTACAGCCTTGGAAAACCAGCGCAGTTTTCCGAAACATTCACACTTGGAGGGGGCAACGTGCTTCTATCACCGGCGAAATCAAGCGGAACTGTTGAGGCAGAGAATGCTGTAATCGGCACACTCAAAATACCAGGGAACTCCGATAAGGAAATAACGCAGGTGAATCTCACATACACTCCGTCATTTACTTCATGGGAAAAACAGGGATATGCTTATGAAAACGGTGTTGTATGGATCACGAAAGATACTAAAAAAACACCGGGATCTCAGACATTATTTACAATTGAAAATGGAATCAGCAGAGAAGAGAGTATTGTCAAAGACAGACTTTCGGGGAAATATATTACTGTGACAACCGATGAAAACAACAATGCCACGGTAACGATACCTAAGATGAGTATTACTGAAAAAAATAGTATTACCGGCAGCGGAAATGCAAATATCCTCATGAATGCATCGATTGCACCGATTGCAGATATTCTGCTCATTGCAGGAGAATGCATCGAAATTTTCGACATTAACGGCACTTCGGTTTTCAGATATCCCGAAGTACCGAGTTCGAGTAATATGAATCTGAGCGTCAGATGGCTGAATATAACGGTGAGTACAGAATGAAAGAGAAAGACAGTGCAGTTTCCCCTGTTGTCGGTATAATGCTTTTACTTGCCATGACGATCGTTGCAGCCGGCGTTCTTGCAGCATTTGCAGGAGGGATCGGATCAGTTTCAGAACCAACACCATCGGTAGATCTCTCAGTATCGTCATACGGCTCGGGAGATAATCTCAGACTGCTGTTTGAACACAAAAGCGGGAATGGATTGACCCCGTCTGATATCAAAGTCTCATTTCTAGTGAAAAATCCGGATAAAGATGATTATGGAGGTTCCTTTATGCTTACTGAACTTACAGACGACACGGCATGGTCTGCAGGAGAGATACTCACGACAGAAAATATCACGAAAACATCAGAAATTTTTGGTATAACCGTTGATGAATTAAAAGCTGCTGCTAATGTATCAGTTCCAGTTGAGATCAAAATCTATCACCTGCCGTCATCGACAATCATTTATCAGTCAACTATCCTTTTGGAGGGAAAATGAACCGCAAAAAAGAGCATGGAGTCTCAGAAGTTGTGGGTGTGCTGTTAATGCTCACCGTTACAATTCTGTTAGTCAGCAGTGTTGCTATTATCATGAATAATTCGGTTGAAACTACGGAAAAACCCATTACGGCAAATGTTGTGGCAACCGATATCGATGACGGGAATGTTATTTTGGAACTTATTTCGGGAGATTCATTTTCTCTTGATATGATACATATCAGACTTGGTATCCGTGAGGAATCGGACAAATCCATTATTCTCAAAGGTGATTCTTTCGAGGCGTATACCAACAGCAGAATTATTTCTCTTGGAGACAGGTTCAAAATACTTGGTGAAAAAACCGGGACAAATATTAAAATGGATAATTTCATCGTATCAATGGGAAAACATCTGATGTATACAATCTATGATTCAGAGGGAAAACCTATATCATCAGGGGAAATATTAGTTGCCTGAGGCAGAATACCACAAAAACAGTCCATCACGAAAATCAGCAAGAGCGGAATACTTTTTCCAATTTTCGATTTGAATCATTTAACCACACATCTGTTTTGGCACTGATAACTGAGAGTGGAAAACCATGAAACTTTTTTGACGAGATGGTAAAGAAAAAAAATGTAAGTATTACCTATTTTTTAAAAACAAAAAAAAACAATGGACCCGCTGGAATTCGAATCCAGGATCTCCGCCATGTCAAGGCGACGTCATAGCCAGCTAGACCACGAGTCCAGACATATGCACCTTGTGTGCCTTACTAGATTGTCACCGGACACATATAAATTTTTTTAACTTGTGCCGGGAAATGAAGGGGATATCCCCTGCATTTACAGCCGAACGAACTTTGCTGCAGTGATCCCGTCACTTGACGCGACTTCCTTCATCACTTCAGGAGAGACGACATCGTCAACAGCGAGGATCATCAGAGACTCGGAACCGACATTCCTGCCGCCGACCTGCATACTGGAAATATTTACATGATGCTTGCCAAGGATCATACCGACCGGACCAACAACGCCCGGACGGTTCACATGATCTGCAAGGATCACAAATCCGCTTGGGACAAGATCCGTCGCGTATTTGCCGATCGAAAGGATACGCGGACCTGCACGGGTAACGATACCCGAGATCGACTCGCTGCCTTTCTCCGTCTTGAACGTGAGCGTCACAAGAGACTTGTAATCGCCTGCTTCGGTCGAGGTCTTCTCAAAGATCGTAATACCGCGTCCCTGGGCAATGATCTCGGCGTTCACGATGTTTGCCGGCTCATGAAGGACCTGCTCAAGCATGCCTTTGATCCCAAGCCTGGTCACATACTTCAGATTCTGCTTAAGGTCGGCGATCTCACCGAGGTAGGCAAACTCGACTTCCGTGATCGCACCGTCAGCGATCTGGGCAGCAAGGCTTCCCATCTTCTCTGCAAGAAGCGCATACGGATCGATCTTCGATTTGACTTCCGGCGTTACGAGCGGTGCATTCACCGCGCTCTTTGCAGAACCGCCTTTCAGGACATCGATACACTGATGAGCAACGGAGATAGCCACATTCTTCTGGGCTTCGACCGTACTTGCTCCAAGGTGAGGAGTAACGATCACAGAATCCAGTTTCAGAAGCGGGGACTCGGTCGGCGGTTCGGTCTCGAACACATCCAGAGCAGCTCCAGCCACTTTGCCGGCGACGATCGCATCATAGAGATCCTTCTCATCGATTATACCGCCACGGGCACAATTGATCATCCGGACACCGGTCTTCATCGTGGCAATAGACTCCTTGTTCACGATATGGGTCGTTGACGGGATAAGAGGCGTGTGGACCGTGATAACATCTGCACGGGTAAAGAGCTCAGCAACGCTCATCATCTCAACACCCATCGCGGCTCCGACTTCTGCCGGGATGAACGGATCGTAGGCAATGACCGTCATCTGAAGGGCCTGGGCACGCTTTGCAACTTCACGGCCGATACGTCCGAATCCGACAACGCCGAGGACCTTGCCGTTCATCTCGTTGCCCATGAATTTGGAGCGTTTCCATTCGCCTTTCTTCAGGGATGCGCTTGCCTGCGGAATGTTTCTGGCCATTGCCATCATCATCGCGATCGTGTGTTCGGTCGCTGCCAGCGTGTTGCCTTCCGGGGCATTGGAAACGATGATGCCTTTCTTGGTCGCTGCTTCACAGTCGATATTGTCAACACCTACACCGGCACGGCCGATGTATTTCATTTTGTCAGCCGCTTCAATGATCCGGGCAGTAACCTGGGTCCCCGAGCGGACGATCAATGCGTCGTATTCACCAATGATTTTAACGAGTTCGTCTTCAGAGAGATCAGCTTTCTCATCGACTTCGCAAAATCCCTTTAATATAGCAATACCCTCTGCTGCAAGAGGATCAGATACTAGTACTTTGAAGCTCACGGATTATCGTGTACATATTTGGTATTCACCCGTATAGTATGTTTCTGTGCTGAGCAAAACCCCTCTCCAAAGTGGAGAAATGTCGTGTTCGCATCCCATATCATCCGGCGATCCGCCGCCGCCACTCTATAATATGACCGGCAGTTGATTCTGCCCCCTCTCCAATAATCTATTATTGTTAAGAGAGCAATAATAGAGTGAGTATCTATGGACAAATCACCCAATATTCTCTGGCTGACTGAAATCCGCAACACTGACATCCCCTCAGTAGGCGGGAAAGGCGCTTCCCTTGGGGAGATGACCCATGTTGGTCTGCCGGTCCCACAGGCGTTTGTGGTTACAGCGCAGGCATTTCGCCAGTTCTTAAAGCTGACAAAACTTGAAGAACCCCTTTTCTCCATTCTCGAAAAACTCGACGTCGACAACAATGATGCACTCAACGCCACTTCCGACAAAGTAAAGGCGATGGTAAGTGCGGCAAAAATGCCGGCAAAGATCAAAGCTGAGATCCTTGAATCATACAAAACGATGGGTAATGACACCGTCGTTGCCGTACGTTCAAGCGCTACTGCTGAAGACCTTCCTGATGCATCCTTCGCAGGTCAGCAGGATACCTATCTGAACATCCTCGGCGACAAGGACCTTCTGGAAGCAGTCCAGAACTGCTGGGCATCCCTATACACTGCCCGTGCAATATACTACCGTTCAAAGAATGGATTCGATGACCGCAGCGTGAATATCGCGGTCGTTGTCCAGCAGCTTGTTTTCTCTGAAAAGGCCGGAGTAATGTTCTCGTCCCACCCGGTTTCCGGTGCAAAAACCGTGATGATCGAAGCATCATGGGGTCTTGGCGAAGCGATCGTTTCCGGAACCGTCTCTCCTGACAACTATGTCTATGACAGAAAAGGCAGAAAGATCGTCCAGAAAACCATCGCCACAAAATCCGTTGAGATCATTCCGGATGGAAAGAAAGGAACCAAAGTCGTTGAAATAGCGAAAGATAAGCAAAACGCCCAGGTTCTTTCCGAGAAGGATATCCTCCGTCTTGCAGAGTATGCGATCAAATCCGAGGAGCACTACAAGAGTGCCCAGGATATGGAATGGGGTATGGTCGGAGACACGATCTATATCCTCCAGTCCCGCCCGATCACAACGATCCAGAAAGATTCCGGAAAGTCCAAAAAATCCAGCTCATCGTCAGCCACCGGCACTATCATCCTCCAGGGATATGGAGCATCCCCGGGTATTGCCTCTGGAAAAGTCGTCATCGTCAATGATGTAAAAGACACTTCCAGGATCCAGGAAGGAGATGTGATGGTCGCGACCATGACGAATCCCGACATGGTCCCGGCAATGAAAAAAGTCGCCGGTATCATCACCGATGAAGGAGGAATGACCTGCCACGCTGCGATCGTTTCCCGTGAACTCGGGACCCCGGCAGTCGTTGGAACCAAACAGGCAACTTCCCTTCTGAAAGAGGGACAGATCGTCACGATCGACGGTGAAAAAGGTATCATCTACGATGGAAAACTTGCCGTGACCGAAGAGTGCGGAGCCTCACCCAAAGGTCCGGCGATCGTCGCTTCTCCGATCATCACCGCAACCTCCGTAAAGGTCAACGTATCTATGCCGGAAGCAGCAGCCCGTGCTGCAGCCACCGGAGCAGACGGTGTTGGACTCCTCAGGATCGAACACCTCATCATCGGCATGAACAAAACCCCTTCCTGGTATATCAAACACAATAAACAGGAACAGTTCATCACCGAACTTATGGACGGGATCAGAACTGTTCTTGACGCATTCCGCGGAAAATCTGTCTGGGTCAGAACACTCGACTCGCCGACCGATGAGTTCCTCAATATGGAAGGCGGCGAAGACGAACCTCATGAGCACAACCCGATGCTCGGATTCCGCGGTCTCCGCCGTGACCTCCGCCAGAAAGAACAGTTCAAGATGCAGGCAGAATGTTTCCGCCGTCTTTGGGAAGCAGGCTACCACAACCTTGGTATCATGTTCCCTCTCGTCCAGCACCCGCGTGAATTCCTTGCTGCAAAAGAGGCATTCCGCGAATGGGGACTCGATGTCGAAAATATGGATCTTGGTATCATGGTCGAGATCCCCGCATCGGCGATCATCATTGATGAGTTCATCAAAGCCGGCATCGACTTCTGTTCCTTTGGAACGAACGACCTTGTCCAGTACACGCTCGCAGTTGACCGGAACAATGGTCTGATCGGCGAGATGTACGAACCCGAACACCCGGCGGTCAAACGCCTTATCTCAAGTTGTGTCGCCCAGTGCAGGGAAGCAGGCGTGGAATGTTCCATCTGCGGTCAGGCAGGATCCGATCCAAAGTACGTCAAGTGGCTCGTAAACGAGGGTATCTCCAGCGTTTCCGCAAACATCGACGCCATCCAGAAGATCAGAGAGACCGTTGCAAAAACGGAAAAACAGATCATTCTGAATGCAGCACTGAAGAAAAACTAACCACATATTATTTTTAGCGTGATTTTTCATGGAGGAGAAAGGATGCAAAAGGGAGGAGGTCATCTCCTTCTTATCCGGATATCGGGCAGAGGATTTGCATCACGACCATATCCTCAGTTCGATGTGTACGATCCCGCACGAGATCGCGGTTTCCGTACATGAACTGTTTAGCGGCACGAACCTTGGCGACCCGGGACTTTTCCCAGGCACAACAAAAATCGAAGATCTGCTGGTACATTCGCTCGGCGAACTCATGCATCACCCGGGAGCCGGCGGATATGCGACCTCGGGCGGGACCGAATCGAACCTTCAGGCGATTCGTATCGCGAAAAAACTGAAGCCTGAAATCAGAAACCCCAACATCGTCGTTCCGGCATCCGCTCACTTTTCTTTCGATAAGACCTGCGATATGCTCGGACTTGAGATGCGGATCGCACCATACGGTGAAAATTACACTGTTGACTGCGACAAGATGGCGGAGCTTGTCGATAAAAATACCATATCGATCGCAGCGATCGCCGGCACGACCGAGTACGGTATGATCGATGACGTCGAGAGGATCGCAAAGATCGCCATCGAAAACGACCTCTTCTATCATGTTGATGCAGCATTCGGCGGAATGGTCATCCCGTTCCTGCCAAACCCGGTACCATTCGACTTCGAAGTTCCGGGAGTCTCCTCGATCTCGCTCGACCCGCACAAGATGGGTTTGAGTACGATACCCTGCGGATGTCTGCTCCTCCGGAAACCGGAACAGTTTGGAACGCTCAACGTAGATACGCCGTATCTGACCGTAAAAAAAGAGTGCACTCTTGCCGGGACCCGACCGGGAGCGGACGTTGCCGGCGCCTATGCCGTCATCAAACTCCTTGGAAGAGAAGGGTTCCGTGCGGTCGTAGCCGGCTGTATGGAAAACACCCGGCGTCTCGTCGAAGGGATGGAAACGTTTGGATATACACGTGCCGTCGATCCGGTCATGAACGTTGCGACGTTCGAAGCAGGACCGGTTCCAGAAGGATGGATCGTCTCGCACACCCGTGCAGGTCATCTCAGATTTGTCTTGATGCCCCACGTGACCCGCGATGTTATCGAAAACTTCCTTGCGGACGTCGCAAAAATCAACTAATTTTTTTACACATCTTCTTTTACAAGATCCGATCCGTCCCAGATAAACACCGTCGCTTTCCCTGTTTTCAGAAATGCACGGACCCGGAGATCGTGATCTTTTCTCACGAACCGAACACCTTCGTCGGAAAACTTCTGCAGAACGGCTTTGTGGAAGGCGATCTCCTGTTCCAGAAATGCGATCTCATACGTGATCGTCTGCCGGGCAATCTCTGCACATTCCTGATCGGAGATCAGATGGTCATACTCCCCATGCTCGTCGAGACCGGATATCTGCCGCCAGTCGATCTTTCCCCGTTCATCAGGTTCCCGGTGAAGCATATACGGATAGACCCGGCAGATGGCAAACCGCTGATCATAGATTTTGCAGTGTTTGGTCTCATCCAGAAACACACAATCTCCATTCTCTTGTGTTTTGAGAGCATACCCCGACACATAGAAGTTCCCATACGGATCCGAGTAGGGAAAATCAGGTGCGGGCATCAGTGACTCCGGTGAAAACGTTTTCAGACGGCGGGCATCTTCCGCGAGAAGAAACACATGACCGTTGAACGCTTTTGTGCAGCATTTTCCGCAGCAGGTACAGGAAAACCCGATCTCTTTGATGATTCGCTCCAGGTCCTCTTTTGGATACTTTTTGAGAAGGACAAGTTCCTCCTCCAGCTCCTTTAGATTCTGCATCGGTGCTGCTGCCATTTAGAACTCCTTTTTCTCATAGAGCCTGACCGACACGAAGTACGAGGCGATGAATGCCGCAACCGAGACTACTGCCGTGATCAGAATATAGATAAGGAGATTTCCGGTGAGCGATTCTCCAAAGAGCGCAAACCAGCCGACCAGAAGGATCCCGATGACGGCCATCAGAACAAACATCATATATCTGGCTTTTTCCGAACCGAATTTGTAGAGAAGTGGAAACAGGAGGGAGCCGTAAAATACACCAAGTGCACCGACGAGAACGATGAACCAGAACGGAGTTGCATTCGCCGGCATCAGATAATACGAAACACCGGCAATGATTCCCGAAATCAGAATCGAGACGCAGAAGAATATGATCGTCATCAGATACTTGGACGTAACGATATCCTTTCTGGTAACCGGCATCGTTAAGGCATACCTGTCCCACTTCGCCATATCATCCATCGTGAGGGATGTCATTGGCAGAAGAGCGGCAAATATCATCAGCAGGAAGTAGACGGTCATGGTATTTCCCATCGGAATGAAGACTATCCCGAAGATAAGAAACATAAAGACCAGGGTCTTGGTCATTGGCCGAAGGTTCAGCAGATCCTTCAGCATAAGTCCTGATAACCATGAAGATGTTTTCATACTGCCTTCCCCCGTGCATAAAACACCATGACAGATTCGGTCGAAACCGGATCCACGATCATCTCCGGATGCCGAGCGATGAATCTCATCTTGTCTTTGATCAGGACCTCGCAACCAAACTGATTTGTCCGGTAGGTAAGGAAAGATGTTTTGTCAAGAGCATCGAACTCCTCGATACTGCATTTGAGAATGCCCATGTCGTCCAGTATCTCATCTTTTGACTTGGAAAGAACGATCTTTCCCTCATGAATGAAGGTGAGGTAATCGGCGATCTTATCGAGATCGCTCGTTATGTGCGAGGAGAGAAGGATCGAGTGTTCCTCGTCCTGAATAAACTCAAGGAAGATATCCAGGATCTCTTCACGGATGACCGGATCGAGTCCGCTAGTCGGTTCATCGAGGATCAGCAGATCCGGGTGATGGGAAAGGGCGGCGGCGATCCCGAGTTTCATCTTCATTCCCCGGGAGTACTCTTTGATCTTTTTCTTTTCCGGAAGATCAAACTGTTTCAGATATCGGAGATAAAGGGGATCGTCCCACGTCGAATAGATCTTTCCAAGGATCTTCGAAACATCACCTGCGGTGAGCGTGTCGTGAAAACTGCATTCATCGAAGACGACACCGATACGGTTCTTGATTTCCTTTTCATGCTCTGCAAAGTCAAGCCCAAACATTTTCACCGAACCGCTGGATTTTTTCGCGATCCCGAGCATGGTCTTTATCGTTGTGGTTTTTCCTGCTCCGTTTTCCCCGATAAAACCCATGATGCTTCCTTTCGGAAGACAAAATGAAACGTTTTTGAGGGAAAAATCCGGATATTCCTTACATAATTCATGTACACAAATTGCGTCAGACATTGTTATTCTCCATTATAGATGATCTCAAGCATTTCCATAAGTTCCAGTTTACTGATGCCGAAACTTTTCGCCGTATCGACGGCCTTTTGCAGATGTTCTTCTGCAAAGCGCAGCTGTTGTTCTCTGATCAGCTCGGTATTTTTACCGGCGACAAAACTTCCTTTTCCGGGAACGGTCTCGATGAACCCGTCACGTTCCAGATCGGTGTATGCCCGTTTCGTGGTGATCACGCTGATCCTCAGCTCTTTTGCAAGAAGACGCATGCTTGGAAGCGGCGACTCCGGCAGAAGCTCCCCGCTGATGATCATAGACCTGATCTGCGTTGTTATCTGCTCATAGATCGGCTTTTCACTCGCATTGCTGATAAGGATCTTCACCTTTTCATACCTGTTCTAATGTGTATAACGTATATACACATTAAGCTTTTGAACAGCTGAGAAACCTGACAGGGAGATTGACCTCTCCCTGCCGAATAACGGATATATTGTAGTTCGTGCGCAGGTCAGAAAATAAAACCCGTCTCCATTTTTCCTCTGTCGGCTGGAGATGGTCCGAGTCCGGAGTGTTTATCAAGTTTCAAACCCTATAATAATGCATCATAGGGGAAGTATGACTTGGGAAGAATAGAGAACGCTAATCAAACCGTCTCAGATGACGGAAGTATTGTTCGCGTCAAACTGCCGAACAAACGAATAAAAGAACAATTTGCACAGGCAGAACTGATGCTTGGATCAAACCACATCAGAGTACGATGCTCAGACGGCGTGACGCGCTTAGGGCGGATCAAAGGAAAGATCAAGAAACGAGTTTGGATTCGTGAAGGCGATATTCTTATCGTTGTTCCTTGGGATTTCCAAGATGAGAAGTGTGATATCATTTATCGATACACAACTCCCCAGGTAGACTGGCTTCGCGGCCACAAATATCTCTAACATTTTTTATTATGACAGACATTCCAGATTTTGATATGATAGCAAAAGCCCACGGGCATACCTGTCCGGGTATTGCGCTGGGTTATAAGATTGCCGTAGTTGCTGCAAAATGGTCAGGAACTGAGACAAACATCAAAGTGCTGTCCCATTCGACACGCTGTCCGCTTGATGCCCTCAAACAGACATTCGATTTACGGACTCACCCTGAGCGGCTCATCGTTGAGGATACGAATACCGTCAGCTTTGTTCTGGAAAAACCGGATGGGAGCAAACTGTTCATTGACGAGATTCCGGGAACAAAAGTCACCAGCGACGAGCTACACACGTTAAAAGGAAAAATCTCAGCAAAAACCGCGACTGAAGAAGAGATCAAACGGCATACTGAGATCCAGAACGAGTTACTCCAGGTCATGCTGAACACACCGGATGAAAAACTGTTCACCATCCGGGAAGAGTAAAAGAGAGATTACTCTCTGTATCTGAGAACATCTGCAACAGATGTTACATCCCAAGCCTCTTTTTTAAAGCCTGATGACGATATTTCCGAGTAAATGGCGGCTGCCGCCGCAAGCCCGGTGTTGCCGCTGAGAGCAAAGAGTCGGTCTGCCGTTTCATCCACCGGATGTGCGATTACTGCTTGAACGGCTTCACGCATCTCCTGATATGCGGTATTGACCGGATGTTGTCTGACAGCGTTTTCGAGTGCTGCCTGGGCCTCAGGATATTTGGATTGACAGATACAGGATCTCGCAAAACCTGCCCATGCTGCCGGGAACCGTTCGTTCATCTTTAATGCAGAGAGATAGGCTTCCGACGAAGCGTCATAATTGCCGGTTTCATACTCCAGCCACCCGAGTTCAGAATGGACGCGGGCACGAACGGTATTGGACGGGTTGGCACGGAGAGCCAGACGGAACATCTGGCGGGCTTCGTCAGGCATGCCAAGCGACATATAGCATGCAGCGATACCGGAACAGACGAGGGATTTTTCATCATCACGGGTCGATCGATCGGTGAGGATATCACAGACAAGCACACGGTCTTCGTGGGGAAGCATCATCAGAACCGGGCTGATGACAGACTGGATGTCACCCCCGGTTTTCCAGGCATTTGTGACCGCCGGGTTAAGTTCACGTGCCACAAGATGCGGAGGATCGCCTCCCATCACCATTACCACAGCTTTTTCTGCAGACGTAGAAGCATACTCTTTTGCTTCGGCGTACAGACCTGCAGCGACTGCTGCCCGGTATTTTTTTCCGGAAGAGTTGATACCGCTTATCGAATCAGACCGATTATACCAGAACATAGCACAGACGGGATCGAATCCGAAATAGGCGGCATCCCCTCTTGCGGTCAGCATTTCTGCCTGTTCACGGACATCCTTTGCCCGGAGGAGGGAATCATCAGGTTTTCCGTCGACATCGAGAGACTCGTTCATCTCAGAGATCCGGGACATTGTCCGGGAAAAGAGCGGTTCCTCTGCACCTTCTTCGCCGATGATCCGTTCAAGGTAGGCATACTCATCCAGATAATTATATTTTTTTCTGGCAGACGAAGCGAGATCAAAGTAGAGCCTGACACGGTCAGCCGAAGGGAGTTCCTCCGCGATCGATGCGATACGAATATAATAATCCCGCATATCCTCTCCCAGATCTTCGCCGACTTCGCAGAGATTTTTCAAACCGACCGCGGTCTGATACGGGCCTTCGTTTCTCGCGAGAAGGAAGGCGCTTTTGTATGCCTCAAAGGCATAATCAACGTCTCCGAACTCGGACAGGATGGCTCCCATCAGTTCAAACGCGGGTTTTTCTACCGGGGTCTGCGGGAAAGCAAGTGTGATGTTTGCATACAGGTCGAGAGCTGCATCATGATTTCCTGAAGCATACAGCCAGTTTGCTGTGGACAATACAGGACCCGGTGTATCAAGGGTCAGAAGCGGGGCAGCAAACTTTGCCCATTCGTCAGGGGTCGTCCGGGGCATATTCAGCCAGATGATCTTCTCTTCACGAGTGAGTGTGGAGAACCAGTCCCCGGCAACGCAGATGATGATATCATAGATGATCTCGGGAGGCAGAGTTTCCGCACCGCCGAGTACTGCAGCATATTCGTCAAGAGGAAAGGAATGCCAGAACGGGCGGCGGCCGACACCGAAATAGATATCAGGATTCTCGATCTCTTCCACGGTCAGCCGGCGACTTTTGAGCTGCCACCAGCTCTCCGGGTACGGGCTTCCTGATGCAGAGACGATTTCTGCAGCCATATTCGTCCCGGATATCTGCGAACGGAGTAGAGCAGCTAAAGCGGTTTTTCTCTTGACATCGGCATTCTTTACCGCAGAATCATATGCTGATTTCAGCCATTCGGCAAGCGGGAGAGGAGTATACGCTTCGCCGGAAACTTCTTTGAAAAGATCGAGGAGGAGAGATCTATCTGATTCGTGTCCGAGAATTGATGAAAGTACCCTTGCATGAAATCCGCCGTCAACACTCATTCGGTGAAGAAAAAGATTGGACAAAACGATTTCTTCATGACCCGCTTCCTTTGCCTCTGCATCACCGGCAAACATGGTCAGATAGTCGCAGAAGTACTGCTGTGTTAGGTTCCCCTCACGGACACGCATAATTACCAGTGTTTAGTTGTCAGTCTATGTATTTCTTCTGATGTGAAAAGGGACTGACTGGGAAAACAGTGTAAAAAAGGTCGAAGGGAGAGATCCCCCCTTCTCCATTTTTAATTTAAACGAGTTTGGAGATCGGACCGTCTTCGACGCCGATCGTTCCACCGAAGTCTCTGAAGGCTTCGGCAAGGACAATGTCCGAGAACGCAGTTGCGGTCGCGGCACCTTCCATGTTCTCGATTGGGCCGTACATGATTAAGTCTGCACCAAGGGTCATTGCCATAATGTTACAGCCGATATCCGGTGAAGACCATGCAGCCTGACGTACTCCTTCGATACCTCCGTAGTGGTGGTGGAACATCTGTTCTGCAAGGAGTGGTTTGTCTGCATACTGCTCGTGGATGTTCTTTCTCCAGCGTTTCAGCCAGGTCCAGGAAACAGTCATGTTGTGGTATGCACCACCGGTTGGCAGACCGTGGATCGCCTTGCATGCAAGGATCTCACGGTAGGAACCAAAGGAGCCGAGACCGAGCGGGGTTGCTGCAGTGTCGAGAATCGGGCGGGTGATACCGCATTCTTCTGCGATCTGAATCATACCTTTTGCCTGACCTGCAACACCACCATCGACGAGTGCTTTCTCACGTCCAACAACGGATGAGTCACCTGGGTTAAATGCCAGAACGATTGCGGAGTTCACATCGGACTCTGCAAGTGCCTGAATATTTTCCGGCAGGATCGAACCATTGATAGAGTTGTAGATTGCACGGTCTGCAAGACCAACTTCCGTAACGTATTTCGTTGCGTGGACAAGTGCTTTCGGAGCAGAGGAGTCCATCAGGAATGCGGTCTTGTTGTCGATACTGTCGAACCAGGAGAAATACGACTCAAATGCCTCAGCGTGTTCTGCGAGGATCTGGAGGAAGTACTTGTTACCGGTAATGTCAGAAAGTTCCTGACAGCGGTTCCAGAGTGCTTCTGCTTTTGGTTTGTCGATTTCACCGGTGTGATCGTTTAAAACGATCTCGTGTTTGTTGTAGAAGATGGATGGTGAAAGCACACGTGGATACTCTCCGGGCTGTCCACCAATCTTCGTTCCATTAAAGTCAAAGACCTGCTGTTCTTTTTCAAACTTGAACATATTGGCACCTCAATTACATGAATAATAACCCTGACATCCAGTAGATGATTACCAGGAAGGCAATGATACCTGCTACAAGTCCGTAGAGGATACCGATGTCACGGCCAATTTTTCTTCCGACACGCATTGCAATTTCTGCGTCCGTGAACTCAATCTTTTGCTCGATTGCATCAAGACGTTTCTCGATTTCGAGGAACTGGGGGTTGGCACTTGCAACCGATGCAGCACCGCCTGAACCACCAGCGTCTTCAGTTAACTGAATGACGATCGGGTCTGCGCCAAATGCTCCAGGATCTCGTGCCTTGAGCTCGTTCATTTTTGCGGAGATTTTACCGATGTCTTCGGTCTCCATAATATTTACGAGTTCGATCTGTTCCTGGAAACGTTTGATGTGTTCTGCCGTCAGGTTCTCAAGGAACGGAATCGCACCGGTAGAACCGACGATCTTTCCGCCCTCAACACCATTTTTGTGCATTGCTTCGATGGACTGACCGGAAAGGTGACCCTTAACTTCAGTTCCACAAAGCAGAACAAACCGGATGTTTGGGTTTGAAATGACGTTTGCAACGACCTTTTCGATACCGAGGTTTTCAGTCTTACAGGAACCTGCAAGAGCTGCACCTGCAGCACAGATTCCGGCCTCATCAAGGTGGGAACCCATAGTGATAACAGCGACTGGGCTGTTTGCATCACCGGTTTGGTAATCACCCTGAATGATTGGCCATCCGCTTGCCGGGGATTTCTTGTCTGCCATTTTAGACACCTCCAAGGAGGATCAGCACTGGCACAAGGATCAGAACAAGGGCAATAACGACGCCTGCAGCAAATCCAACAATACCTGAACTCGAAATTGCAGAGTCGACCTTGTTTGTTCTGGCAAGAATCTGGCCTTTGTATCTGATATTATCCACCATCTTGTTGATGGGGACCATTCTAATAATCGAACCTGCCATTTTAGATCACCTGAACGCCGATAAGTGCGCCGAGAATAACCAGAGAAACGATCAAACCGATCATGATACCCTCGATCTTGCCTCCATAGAGACCGGATGCGAATCTGTTGCGGTAACCGATATCGGTGACCATCATCTGGATAGTTTTGATGCGGGCAGTAATAAGGGCCATTTCGCCGGTCAAGGGTTCTTCCTCGCCGGATTCGGCACCTGATGCTCCACCTTTATCATCATCAGTTAACTGAATGACGATCGGGTCTGCGCCAAATGCTCCAGGATCACGTGCCTTGAGCTCGTTCATTTTTGCGGAGATTTTACCGATGTCTTCGGTCTCCATAATATTTACGAGTTCAATCTGTTCCTGGAAACGTTTGATGTGTTCTGCCGTCAGGTTCTCAAGGAACGGAATCGCACCGGTAGAACCGACGATTTTTCCGCCCTCAACACCATTTTTGTGCATTGCTTCGATAGACTGACCGGAAAGGTGACCTTTCACTTCAGTACCGCAAAGCAGAACGAAACGGATGTTCGGGTTAGAGATGACGTTTGCGACGACCTTCTCGATACCGAGGTTTTCAGTCTTACAGGAACCTGCAAGAGCTGCACCTGCAGCACAGAGTCCGGCCTCATCAAGGTGGGAACCCATAGTGATGACAGCGACTGGGCTGTTTGCATCGCCAGTTTGGTAATCACCCTGAATGATTGGCCATCCGCTAGCCGGGGATTTCTTGTCTGCCATTTTAGATACCTCCGAAGTAGAGGGCAAATGCAAGGACGAAGGCCACAAACAGGCCTACCGCAAGACCATACCAGAGAGAGGTAACCATACCTGCTTTCATGAGGGTCTTTTCTCGGCCGGGGAAACTGTTTAAGAAGTTGCCTTCACCCGAAAGCATGCCGACAAGATCTTCGGCAATCATTTCGAGTTCTGCTACCTGATCGATGACCGGTTGATAGGAAATACCGGCTGTCGTTACGATACCTGTTATGGGGTCAGCTACGAGGCCAAATTCCGGTAATACTAATACATATCCCATTTTTGTTTCCTCCTAACTTACTCCTCCTTATCGGAGAACGGCTTGGCATCAAGCCAGGCTGCTGCGTCGCGTTTGGATAAAGCGACATATTTGACATAGGACACTGCCCATCCAATGATTGCTACGACAAATGAGATCCATGCTGCTGCCAATGAGACAAAGACAAAGGAGATCACTGCCATGATGATCATGGAAAGGAAACCACACTCGATAGCGAGCATGTTGGTTCTGTCCTGTTTCTCGCCTGGACCGAGACACGCGTTGAACGGGTGCTGGAGAGCGATCGCACCGAGCATGAATGAAACTGCAATTACACCTGCACCAAGATAGGATGCATTGTAGACAGAAACACCAAGTATCTCGATGGTGGCGATTCCAGTAAAGCTAACGGTTCCGGTTGCAACAACGCCAAGACCCATAAGAGCAAGGGCGCCGACTGCGGCGAGTTCTGCGATACTTCTGGTCATCACCGGGATCTTCATGTTCAGAACGGAGTTTGAGATCCATCCAAGGAAGAGACCAACGATGAGAGCAATTACTAATGCTGCCACCGGTACGATCCAGATGCTGAATCCGGCAAGGGCTGACGCAAAGAGCAGGGCAATTAAACCAGACCCGAATGCGAGCATACCTGCGGACGGAACACCAGTTCCGATACCATAGCTGCACAACTTTTTGATTGTGCTGTTACCCCAGATCAGGGCGCCGACAGCTGCAATTCCACCAAAGAATGCAAGATAGTCAACACCGATTACTGTACCGATGATAGCGATGTAAAGGGATACCAGTGAAATGACGGCTCCGATGGCCATAACTTTGTTATGCGGAATTCCGTCGTGGGATGCTTCAACTTTTACTGACATTTTTTACACCTCAGAATAATGCCACCACAAGCATTGCAACAAGACCGCAAACAGCTGATGCTAAGATTGCGGCGACAATTGCACGGGGGAAACGCTTGAACTTCGGGTCGTGCGGGCCTTCAATGGTTCCGGTAATGTTGTATGCAGAAAGTACTGCGATAACAAGGAACATTCCGATTGCAAAGATGCCTGCGAGACCTACAGAGAGCATGTTGATATCTGCTGCACCAACAAATCCAAGTGCCGGAAGACCGACATTGTAGAAGTCGAGAAGTTGAATGTAGATAAGTGTTCCACCAAGACCGCCGAAGAGACCACCGATGACACCGCCAACATAAGAGATGAACGGTAAACCGTGACCTTCGGTTCCCTGGGATTTGTATGCTGCCTGTAAGTCACCGGTAATTGGGTCTTTAAGGACCTTACCCGATGCTGCGGGGATACCCATGCCGAAGACATAGGAGATGTTCACCATAAGACAGGTGATTGCCATCATTAATGCGCCGCCGATCGCGCCACTGGCGAGTGCGACTCCAAGACCTAACTCTGCTGCCCATGCTCCTCCAAAGAGTCCTGCAAGACCTGCACCTGTTGCAAGCATTGCGACACCGGTAGCGATACCGGGTGCCTGACCCATTGCTGCCGGCGCTCCGCCGACGGGAACAAAGTGAACACCAAAAGCGATTAAGGCTGCACCAAGGATGATCAGACAGAACGTCTGAAGGACGAACTGGGCTCCACCTGCGAGGATGCCGGAACTTCCAAGGAAGTAAGCAACAACGACGAGGATGATTGCGATGACGATTGCGATGACCGAAGGAATTGGCTGGAATGATCCGGCGTTTGCTCCGGGTTTAGCTGCAATTGCACTCATTTCAGGCCTCCACGGTGTAGGGTCCGTAATTCTTACGTGCCCATACTTCAACGTAACGGTCAATGATCATGAAGACGACGATAATAAGTGCTCCGACGATCACTGCACCCCATCCTGCGAGGAAATCCTCAAAGATGATGGTACGCCAAAGTTCGAAGAAGACGATCAAACCGAAACAAATACCTGAAGCGGGTCCACCGAATTTTGCGGTGAAGAAACCGTTGTCGATCGAGCTTCTCTGTCCTGCTTCTGCATAACGAACGATGTTACCGGATGCAGAGATTGGAACACCAGCACCGAATTTCTGATTCTGATACTGACGCTCTTTACCATAGTACGGGTTTCCGGTTGCAGAACCTGCTGCACCAAGAGCAAGACCCCATACGATACCAAGAAGCGGAAGAGCAAACGGATGACCGATTACTGTCATCATAAGGTAACATACAGTTACCGTTGCGAAGATAGCTACGAATGCGTGAGCCATAGTCACGGTCGTTACTGATTTAACAACATCAATAAAGACCGGCTGTCCAAACTTAGAAAGACTTGCGGTCCTTCCAAGATATGCAGTAGTTGCGTAAACTCCCTGCACAAAGGTTGCGAGAACTGTTCCAAAGATGATTGCGAGGATTGCATTGACTCCTAACATAAGGAATGCCCATGCAACACCACAAGCAAGGGTCACCCACAGGGTATATGCCGGTGGTTCTCCACTCACTGCTTTGTTATAGATACGGTGAGTGTATCCCATCTGCGGTGCGAGCTGGACCTGAGAGTTCGGGTCACCTTGTGATCCGATGTTGGACTCAGTATCTTCGGCTGCACCGGCAACCGCTGCGAGAGCTCCCGCAAGGGCAGTTACTCCAATGCCGATTATAATTTCTTGCATGTAAGATTCTCCCTTGAGTTTTGTTTCCCGATTGTGGATAACTAATCAGGAACCTAATATGTTTCAGCACCACAGGCTGAAACGAAGGATGCGTCTCAAGTGTTCGTAAAACGTTACCACTCTAAAGAATGGAGTACAAAGTGTGGACGAATATTCTATTTCATTCATAGATATATAAGACATGCGAAAATTGTGTAAGAAAAGCTCAGAGATCCCGGATTTTCTTAAAATAAGTCCGTAAAAACCCGGATTGGAATTCAATTAATTTGTATTAATGATGATTCAGTTGATTAAAACTAGTAGAGTTTACTTCAAGACAATGATTTTTGATGAAATCCCCGATATAATACCTTTGTTGTCGGACTTTTTCACGACCAGTATATAAATAAAAAGATACCCCGCGCGTTTCTCACAGGAAAAATAAAAAAAGTGAGTGGTTAGATAACCACTTACTGTGCCGGGATGATAAGAGATCTCTCACCTGCTGGCATGAATTCGCGGATTGCTCCTTTGGCGAATTCTGCACGTGGGTGAGCGAAGTCGAATTTCAGGGCGGGGTCTGC